>CAYRXP010000141.1:0-4880 GCA_964428145.1 uncultured Enterobacteriaceae bacterium | reverse complement strand
GCATTGGCATAATTGCAAATAATAGCATCATACTTGTCACTATGAACGGCCTCGATGAGCTTATCTGTTATTTCGTAGGCACTCATTTCTGGCTGCATATTGTAGGTACGAACATGAGGTGAGGGAACCAGGATACGATCTTCACCATCAAAGGCCTGTTCTTCGCCACCATTAAAGAAAAAAGTCACATGTGCATATTTTTCTGTTTCTGCAATTCGTAACTGTTTTAGGCCGCGTTCAGAGATGTATTGACCAAAGACATTGTCCAGATGTTCGGGGGTAAAGGCGACAGGGAATTCATAACTTGCTTTGTACTCGGTCAAACTGATAAAGGCACCTAGCTTGGGGATTCTTTCTCTTGGGAAGCTCTGGAAATCTTCTTTAGTGAAAGCGCGGGCCAGTTGTCTGGCTCTGTCTGCACGATAATGTGCAAAAACAATAACATCTCCATCTTCTACTTGTACTGGCGGTTCACCGCTTCTAGTGATAGCAGTAGCACTAACAAATTCGTCCGTCTCACCTCTGGCATAAGCCATATCTACAGCGATAAATGGATCATCTGATCGATAATCGGCCTTTCCCTGGCTAATCAGATCGTAGGCTTGCTGGGTTCTTTCCCAACGTTTGTTCCTGTCCATGGCATAGAATCTGCCGATGATGCTGGCAAATTTTCCCCGACCCAACTCCTTCATTTTTAACTGGGCAAGATGGATATTTTCTTCTGCACTTTTGGGGGGTGTATCGCGGCCATCCAGAAAGGCATGTAGATAAATCTTTTCAACACCAAATTGTGTTGCCAATTCCAATAATTTGAAAATGTGATCCTGATGACTGTGTACTCCGCCAGGTGAGAGTAATCCCAGAATATGTACCGCTTTGTCATTTTGCGTGGCACGATGGAAGGCGTTATTGAGTGTTTCATTTCTGAAAAAGGAACCATTCTCGATGGCACGTGAAATTCTCGAAAACTCCTGATCGACAACACGACCAGAGCCGATATTCATATGTCCTACTTCTGAATTGCCCATCTGCTGTGCGGGTAGCCCCACATTTGTTCCTGATGCCTGAATCAATGCTCGTGGGTATTCAATCCACAATTTTTCCCAAACAGGTTTCTTTGCACTGTAAATGGCGTTATAGACGGTATTATCTGAGTATCCCCAACCGTCCAGAATGACTAGGATGAGAGGTTTTGTTGTCTGCTGCATTTACAGATTATTTCGCTTTGTATTCCTTAAACGTCGTAAATAGTGGGTAAGTCTGTACTAAGTCTGATTTGACGGCAGAGTTTCAAGAGAGAAAAGAGCACATGACAGACCACAATCCGGGTACCGAGTTTCGGGTAAATTGTGCCTCATGGCCATTCATTCCCGCGAATTTTAGCATACAAAAGTTAGATACATAACATGGCCTGCTTTTTGGATTCTTCACCCAACAGGTATTTTTTATCCACTGGATATAACGTATCATGCACGCCTTGTTATCAGCATCAGTCAGGAACTAACGCTAAAATATTATGGAAAAACTTCCGGAATTTATTGCCAATCATTTATTTCTGGTTTCATTGCTTGCCGCGATCACGTCGCTTTTACTTTGGAATATTTTTTCTGGGGCCATCGGTGTGACCCAAATAGCGCCCACTGAAGTGACGCGCCTGATAAATCATGAAAATGCCGACGTTCTGGATATACGTAGTTCTGAAGAATTTGAAAAAGGACACATCATCAATTCTGTCAATCTTGTTGCGTCGGCGCTGGAAGGAAGTGAAAAGGAACTGAGAAAATACAAGGATAAAACAGTTGTTCTCTGTTGTGGTCAGGGGCAGGAGTCGATTCGTATCGCACGAATTTTAAAAATGAAAGGCTTTGAAAAACTTTATTGCCTGAAGGGGGGTATAACCGCATGGCAGAATGCCAATCTGCCCTTGACTAAAAATACTTGATGTGTACAAAGAACATTCACTGGGATTATTGTTATGGCTGAAGAAGAACTAGGTACTGAAGCAGGTACTGAAGAGACGAAGACTGGTCAGTTTGCCCCTCAAAAAATCTACATAAAAGATCTGTCCTTTGAGACACCGCATTCCCCGGAAATATTTACAGAAGACTGGAATCCTGCGGTCAACATGAATATTGCCAGCGAAGCCAAACCCATAGATGAGAAACTGTATGAAGTTGTCTTAACAGTCACAGTGACTGTCACCATGGAAGAAAAGACAGCTTACCTGGTTGAGGCACATCAGGCAGGTATTTTTCATATCGACGGTTTCCCTAAAGAAATTATAGATCGAATGGTTGCAACCATTTGTCCCAATATTCTTTTCCCATTTGCACGTGAGTTAGTCGCAGATTTGGTTACCCGTGGTGGGTTTCCGCAACTATTACTTGCACCGGTCAATTTTGAAGCCTTGTATCAACAGGAACAGCGTCATCAACAACAAAATGTTGTTGCTCCGACCGAAGCAGAAACAAAACATTGAGTCAGAAAATGCCAATAAAATGCTCCTGGGGGACATGGTTCTGAGTGCGATGATGAGTGCAGAGATGTAATGCAGAAACCTGTTCTTGTTGTCGGTGCGGGTTCCTGGGGCACTGCCCTGGCAATGGTTCTGGCTGGTAATGGTCATTCTGTTTACCTATGGGGACGTGATGCCAAACACATTGCAGAATTGAAGGCTCAGGGTTGCAACAAACGCTATCTGCCCGACACAATATTTCCAGTAGGTCTGCTACCCGTTGATGATCTTGAATCCTGTCTGCGTGAATGTGAGGAGATAGTCCTTGCGGTCCCGTGTGCGGGCATGCGAAGCATCCTTGAGGTTATTAATCAATATGGGCATCACAATCTAAAGATATGCATCACATGCAAAGGCCTGGAGGCCACGACGCACTACCTGAATCATCAAGTCGTTGAAGATTGTCTTGAGGATAAGGCCAGCACCGTAGTATTGTCCGGGCCCTCTTTTGCGAAGGAAGTCGCTGCGGGCCTACCGACAGCGGTGACGATTGCAGGCAGTAATTTGGATACAGCCAACTGGTTTGCTGAGAAATTCCATAATGATGTATTCAGAACCTACACACATGACGATATCACTGGCGTAGAGGTGGGAGGCGCGGTCAAGAATGTAATGGCGATTGCTGCAGGGATTGCAGATGGCCTGGGTTTTGGCTCAAATACGCGGGCAGCCTTGATAACAAGAGGGCTTGCAGAAATTATCAGACTTGGTGTTGTGATGGGTGGTCGGCAGGAAACCTTCATGGGACTGACCGGCTTGGGTGATCTGATATTGACCTGTACTGATGATCGGTCTCGTAATCGTAGATTTGGTCTTGAGTTAGCCAGGGGCTCAACGGTAACCGAGGCGTGTGAACATATCGGTCAGGCGATTGAAGGCATGAAGACCTCACAGGAGGTATTTCAATTGGCAATAAAAAATAATATTGAAATGCCGATAACGGAGCAGGTTTGCAAGGTGGTCAATGGGGATGTTTTACCAGGCGATGCAGTTAAGACTTTATTAATGCGTGAACAAAGGCAGGAATTAGACTAGGGTAAGCCTCCTTGCACTCATGTACAGGACGTACGGTATGCCGATTTTGCAGGACGATTATATGGATGTAATCGGTTGATAACGTTTGGAACAAGTTATCTAGCAAAAATCGGTCACAAAAAATTCGAATTAATAGAGCCACCCTTTCTCAATACCATATTTTTAATATGCTTGAAAATTGTTTTGTTTCCATACCTCGTAAACGAGTATCGCTGCAGCGTTGGAAAGATTAAGGCTGCGACTGTCGGGGAGCATCGGTAATCGCAGGATATCACCGTCTGGTAGTTCATCGAGCAGGGCTGAGGGGAGCCCGCGGGTTTCAGGCCCGAATAATAATGCAACGTCGTCGGGATATTCGGCTTCTGCATATAAAGTTTTCCCCCGTGTTGAAATAGCATACAGTTTTCCAGGTTTGATAGTATCAATGAATGCATTCAGAGAGTTGTGTTCATAAACATTAGCCCATTCATGATAATCGAGACCTGCACGTAATAGTCTGGCATCATCGAGCTTAAAACCAAGTGGGTGAATCAGATGTAATTGTGCCCCGGTATTAGCACATAATCGTATAATATTACCGGTATTAGGAGGTATTTCCGGCTCGTACAAAACAACATGGATCATGACGAATGGCTCTGGATGAAGATATAAAGCATAAACTGGCTATTGATTTCTGTGGCATGAAGTTTAATTCACCACAGGTACTCCTCTCTGGTTGCGTTGGTTTTGGTGAAGAATATACACGTGTTAATGGCTTTTCCAATACTGATGTTGGTGCGGTTTGCCTGAAAGGCACAGCACTAAAACCACGTCTGGGCAATCCACCGCATCGTGTGATGGAGACGCCTATGGGAATGTTGAATGCCATCGGACTACAAAATCCGGGATCAGCAGTTGTTGTTGATGAATATCTTCCCAATCTGGATTTTGGTGAAACACGATTTATTGCCAATCTGTCTGGTTCGACAGTTGAAGAGTATGAAGCAATCACCCGACTGTTTGATAATTCACCGATTGACGCAATGGAAATCAATATTTCCTGTCCAAATGTCAAGAAAGGGGGGGTTGAATTTGGTAATGATCCGGACATGTCTGCCCGAGTTGTTGAAGTTTGTCGCCGTGCAACCAATAAACCAATCATTACTAAATTATCACCAAATCAGACAGACATCGCCGAAAATGCACGTCGTTGCATAGAAGCCGGCACAGATGGTCTGGCCGTCATCAATACCTTAATGGGTATGGCGATAGATATTGAAAAGCGACAACCGGTGATCGGTAACAATCAGGGGGGGTTATCCGGGCCCGCGATCAAACCGATAGCCTTGCT
>CAYRXP010000140.1:0-4887 GCA_964428145.1 uncultured Enterobacteriaceae bacterium | reverse complement strand
AAACAGCTAAAGATGATGACCAAGAATAACAAATAATCCCCTTTCGCAAAACGCCATTCTGATATTCAGGACTAAGCTCTTCTTGATGTGGTTCTGTTGTGCTTGTGTCGACCACCGCCCTTATTGCGCCTGCTCCCCGCAGCTTCAGATCGCTTTCTTTCTATTTTTACTGGCGGTTGTGGCTTAACCAACAACCCAGCTTCAACGTTAATAACTGGCAATTTATGACCTATGAACTCTTCAATTTCCATCAAAGAATAGACAAATTCTTCACAGGCAAAACTGACGGCATCTCCCTTAGCTCCTGCGCGGGCTGTTCTCCCAATACGATGCACATAATCCTCTGCATTTTGTGGCAAATCATAATTGAATATGTGACTCACATCTGGCACATGCAAGCCCCTTGCTGCCAGGTCTGTGGCCACCAACACAGGAAGTTTACCTTCTGAGAATTCAGCGAATAATCGCTGCCGTTTCTTCTGTGGCACATCACCTGAAAGTATGGCTGCATGAAATCCATTACCTTCGAGAAAAGACCAGACTTTTTCTGCTGCTCTTTTCGTATTAACAAAAACAATGGTGCGTTTTGGATCAATTCTTTTCATTAACCCCAGAAGCAATGGGATTTTTTCATCATTGGCAACATGGTACATAACTTGTTTGACATTCTCGGCCGTCACCTGATCAGGATTAATAACTACTTTCTCAGGGTTATTCATATGTTCGTATGCCAGTTCACTGACCCTATGCGACAGTGTCGCTGAAAACAGCATATTCTGTCGATTTTCAGGTGTTGGCATGCGCCTAAACATATAGCGAATATCAGCAATAAACCCGAGATCAAACATACGATCTGCCTCATCCAGCACAACAATCTCTATGCCCTTGAGGCTGAATACTTTCTGCTTGTGATAATCAATCAAACGCCCTGGTGTGCCAATCAGGATATCAATCTTTTCACTAAGACTCGCCCGCTGTTTTTCATAATCCACACCGCCGTAAACAAGTCCCAACGAAAGTCCTGCGCGGCTGTTTAGCATCTTTGCATCCTTGTGGATTTGGATGGCGAGTTCCCTTGTTGGAGAAATGATGATTGCCCTCGGTTGCTGTTGTTTTCGCCCCGGGCGTTCCGGTGTTTTTAACAAATGTTGCATGATGGTCAACAAAAAGGCGGCTGTTTTACCCGTTCCCGTTTGTGCCTGACCCGCAACATCTTTGCCAGAGAGGGCTATAGGCAAACATTCAGCCTGTATCGAAGTACAATGGGTTAATCCATGTTCGTCCAGCGACTTAAGTAAACGGTCATCCAGGCCCAACTGGCTAAATTCAACATCCGTGGTGTGTGGTGCATTCATAAGAATTTCAACTTAATTAACCGGTTTGGCTTGCAATCATGTCTTAATTTCGTTGAAATTAAGATTCTTTCCGCAATAGCCGCAGGGACAACTTGGAATAATGAGCGAAAACATCGTACATGTTACAGATTCTAGCTTTGAAGAAGAAGTATTAAAATCAGATATGCCAGTCATCGTCGATTACTGGGCAGAATGGTGTAGCCCATGTAAGGCCATTGCACCTGTATTGGAAGAAATTGCTGGCGAATATCAGGGGAAGTTAATTGTTGCAAAAATGGATGTTGATGATAATCAGCAAACACCGCAGAAATATGTCGTTAGAGGTATTCCAACCCTAATGATATTCAAGGATGGGGATGTGATTGGTACAAAAGTCGGACAACTTTCCAAATCTCAGCTCACCGCATTTATCGATAGTACAATTTAAGTTGAAATTTTTGCTGGACGAAACGCCAATGACATGCTACGTTTAGGCTACTACTAACGAAAAACCTTTCTTTTTTTTAGTAGCAACCCCCCAGCAAGTTTAAATTATTTTTTAATAAATAAGTTTTAACAAAACAGATCCATGACGTGTTTTAGCCACGTTTTCACAATTCCATGTAAATAACAAAACCAGATCAAACCCATGAACCTCACCGAACTCAAGCAACAACCCGCATCAGAACTTGTCACTCTTTCAGAAAAAATTGGCCTTGATGGTCTGGCCAGATCCCGTAAACAGGATCTCATCTTTGAAATTCTGAAAGCACACGCCAAAAAAGGTGAGGATATCTATGGCGATGGTGTATTGGAAATATTGCAGGATGGTTTCGGATTTCTGAGATCAGCAGGTAGTTCCTATCTTGCAGGCCCGGATGATATATATGTCTCACCTAGTCAGATAAGAAGATTTAACCTGCGCACTGGCGATAATATTGCCGGAAAGATCAGACCGCCCAAGGATAGTGAACGTTATTTCGCTCTGCTGAAGGTTAAGGAGATCAACTTCGAGCTCCCGGAAAAGGCCAAGGGCAAAATACTTTTTGAAAACCTGACGCCCTTATTTGCCAACAAGAAACTGACACTGGAGATCGGCAACGGAAGTACCGAAGACATTACACCTAGAATCATTGATCTAATGTCACCGATTGGTAAAGGTCAGCGTGGCTTGATTGTTTCACCTCCAAAGGCGGGTAAAACAATGATGCTACAGAGTATCGCCAAGTCCATTGCTCACAATAACCCTGACTGCCATATGATTATTCTTCTGATTGACGAACGTCCTGAAGAAGTGACCGAAATGGAGAGAACCACAACGGCTGAGGTCATCTCAAGTACCTTTGATGAACCAGCAAGCCGTCATGTCCAGGTCGCCGAGATGGTCATCGCGCGCGCGAAACGCCTGGTTGAACATAAAAAGGATGTTGTCATCTTGCTCGATTCAATCACCCGACTTGCCCGTGCCTATAACACTGTTGTCCCCTCTTCGGGTAAGGTGCTCACTGGTGGCGTTGATGCTAATGCACTGCAACGACCAAAACGATTTTTTGGCGCTGCACGTAATATTGAAGAAGGTGGTAGCCTGACGATTATTGCAACTGCATTGGTTGAAACTGGCTCACGTATGGATGACGTAATCTACGAGGAATTTAAAGGTACGGGTAATATGGAATTACATCTGGACAGATATATTGCTGAAAAACGTGTTTATCCTGCAATCAATATTAATCGCTCGGGGACTCGTCGCGAAGAATTATTGACTAATGAGGATGATCTCCAGAAGATATGGATACTTCGCAAGTTATTGCATCCGATGGAAGATCTGGCCGCAATGGAATTCTTGATGGAACGGCTCAAAGCCACCAAGAATAACGCAGAATTCTTTGACGCAATGAAACGTTAATCGTCTGGTTTCGCCGGTTAAAGGCGAAACCATTCTATATTGAAGCTCCATATCCCAAACCAAATATTAAAGTAAACAGTAATAACTACTGGCAGAAATCCTGCCTAAGTTTTATGCTTCCCCACAATACCAACAAGGAGAACTTGATATGTCTGATAACAGTAATGCCGTCCCTGTGGAAGCACCTGATCCAGCGAAAAAAACATCGGAAATTCTTGGTCCAATGAGTGAAGAAGCGACGGTCAGGATGGACTTGCAGAATGAGAAGTGTTACTGGAACGATGCAGAGTTCTCACAAGGAGATCAGGTCACCATGGACGGGAAGTGCTATGAATGCAGTTATACCAGATGGCTTGAAGTCGACGACTGAGGCAAATCCGCCATAAATATGCTTCACGACTCTTGTTCTAGTTCTTGTCATGGTCCTGGCCGGAAACCATAACTACCATCGTCCCGATTGATAATATCGCCAGTATGTAGACGGAACTGCTTGTTTCGCTGATCCTGAAAAAAGAATTCCAGCGTATATTTTATCGTCGTAAAGGCAATTTCGTCCCAGGGGACTTCATCCTCTGCAAATAATTTCACTTCCAGGCTCTCCTCTCCTGCAGAAAAATCCAGATCCTGTAACTGCGACCGATACATCATATAAACCTGACCAACGTAGGGAAGATTAAAAACGGTATACAGTTCCAATATGGTCACTCTCGCATTCGCCTCCTCAAGCGTCTCTCTTAACGCCGCTTCATGAGATGTTTCTTCCAGTTCCATAAACCCGGCAGGCAAGGTCCAGTAACCATATCGTGGTTCGATAGCCCGTTTGCACAAGAGCACTTTGCCTTCATGCTCAGAAATACAACCAGCCACAATTTTGGGATTTTGATAGTGAATTTTCTCACATGTGATGCAGACATGACGTAGACGATTATCCCCATCAGGAACTTTTCTGATGACTTCAGCGCCACATTGATTGCAATATCTCATTGTTTTTAATGACTATTATTTTTGATCTAGACCATTATTTACTCTATTCTGGTATCACCGTCCTTTGTCCAGGGTGGACTGACGATTGCAATAAAAATCAGGGGTTCGTTTCCAATATTTTCGATACACTGGATCGCCTCTGCAGGCACCACAATAACATCACCTGCTGCCACCTCACTTTTTTCATTTTCAATCCTCATACGACCATGGCCCTGCAATATGTGGTAAACCTCAGTCTGTTCCAGTTTATGTTGATAGCTGTACTGACCTATATCCACCGTCGCAAGTGCTAGTGAATAAGGCAAGTCAACAGGATCATTCTTAGGATGTAATAATTCGCGTATCTCACAACCATCATTCGCAACAAACGCATCATACGTTGAGGTTTTTTTTACAAACACGAAAAGCTCCTATATAAAGTTTATACCCAAACTACTTGGAAATGCAGGCTTCAGAGTTCAGGTAGGAAGTCAGGGTAAGACGCAACTCGCCGTGAATGACTGGTCCTTCACAAGAGTTGCAACGCGGCACTGGCTTTCTACCTGAGCTCCCGCAGGGCAAGACGAGAAGCAACCATCTTCTTCGTTCTAAAACCTTGGACTAGGCAGAAAATTGCTCCTCGGCAATTACTCCTGCATTGCTCTACTAAGTTACATCCCTGTA
>CAYRXP010000139.1:0-4888 GCA_964428145.1 uncultured Enterobacteriaceae bacterium | reverse complement strand
TTTAACAGTTACCCAGGCACCGAAAAAAATTTGTTTGTTGTCCTTTTGTTGTGCAGGAACAATGTTCAGATCTGGTAAACGTTTCTGTAGATAACGTAGTCGTCGATCAATTTCACGTAATTCTTTTTTACGGTAAATATATTCTGCGTTTTCAGAACGGTCACCTTCAGCCGCAGCGGTGGTGAGTGCTTTAGTCACCTCGCCGCGTTTCTCCCACAAGGCCTTGAGTTCAGCCTGAAGCATTTTGAAGCCTTCTTCGGTGATGTATGGCGAAGATTTGGGTTGTGGTGGTCGATAATGGCCCATGAATTAACTTTATGTAGTTAACCCAATCTTTTCAATGGTAATAATGCCTACTTATCTTTTTCGGCTTCACGATCCTTTGTTTCGGCGATAACTTCCTCTGCAACATTTTTCGGACAGGCTACGTAATGCAGGAATTCCATAGAGAATTGTCCACGACCTGATGTCAATGTACGCAGAGTGCCAATATAACCAAACATCTCGCTCAGCGGGCATTCAGCCTTAATTCGGACACCCGTTGGCCCTGCATCCTGAGATTTAATCATACCGCGTCGACGATTCAGGTCGCCAATTACATCTCCAACATGAGCATCTGGGGTAAAAACATCCACCTTCATGACAGGTTCCATCAGTTGTGGACCGGCTTTAGGCATACTTTGTCTGTAAGCAGCTTTTGCAGCCAGTTCAAATGCAACTGTTGAAGAGTCAACCGCATGGTATGCACCATCAACGAGGGTGACTTTGAAATCAAGACACGGATAACCGGCTAAAACACCTTTTTCCATGCTTGTCTTGAATCCACCTTCAATCGCTGGCCAGAATTCGCGTGGGATATTACCACCTGTTACTTTTGATTCGAACTCAAACCCACTCCCTGGCTCACCCGGTTCAATGATGTAATCAATTTTACCGTATTGACCTGAACCACCGGATTGCTTTTTATGGGTGTAACTATCTTCAATACGTTTGGTGACGGTTTCACGATAGGCTACCTGAGGTTTACCGACGGTCACCTCAATGCCATGGGTTCTTTTGAGAATATCAACCTTGATATCAAGGTGTAATTCTCCCATTCCCTTGAGGATGGTTTCACCACTGTCTTGATCCGTTTCTACTCGGAACGATGGATCTTCTCTGATCATTTTGCCTAAGGCGATACCCAGTTTCTCTGACGCGGCCTTGTCATTGGGTGAAGCGGCAATAGAAATCACTGGATCAGGAAAGACCATGGGTTCTAGCGTCGCAGGGGATTTTGGATCACACAAGGTATGACCTGTTTGTACATTTTTCATACCGACAATGGCAACAATATCACCCGCCTGGGCACTATCAAGTTCAATACGTTCGTCAGCATGCATTTCAACCAGGCGACCAATACGTTCGGTTTTGCCTGTGAAGGTATTCAGTACGTTTGTTCCTTTGCCCAATTTACCTGAGTAGATACGGACAAAGGTGAGTGCGCCAAAACGGTCATCCATGATCTTGAATGCTAATGCACGCAATGGCTTGTCAGGATCGACGAAAGCAAATTCACCTGTTTCATTACCCTTCAGGTCAACTTCTGGTTGTGGCTTAACTTCGGTCGGGTCAGGCAGGTAATCGACAGCCGCATCAAGGATTAACTGTATGCCCTTGTTTTTAAAAGCAGAACCACAGTAGGTGGGAAAGAAATCAAGCGTAATCGTACCTTTACGGATACAAGCTTTAATCTCGTCAATGGACAGTTCTTCACCATCGAGATACTTCTCCATGATATCGTCATCCTGTTCGATGGCAGTTTCGATTAATTTCTCACGCCATTCTTCGATGGCATCTGCCATATCTTCAGGTGGTTCTTCAATTTTATAATCACTTGCATCACTGACGCCTTCCCATATCCACGCCTTACGGGTTAGTAGATCAACAACACCTGTAAATTTATCTTCAATACCAATGGGTAATACCATGACCAGGGGGTTAGCAGAGAGGACCTCCTCAACCTGTTTCACTACTCGGTAAAAATCAGCGCCAACACGATCAAGTTTATTGACAAAGATAATGCGAGATACTTCAGATTCGTTCGCATATCTCCAGTTGGTCTCGGATTGTGGTTCAACACCACCAGAGCCGCAGAACACACCAATGCCCCCATCAAGCACTTTCAATGAACGGTATACTTCAATCGTAAAATCAACGTGTCCCGGAGTATCAATAATATTCAAGCGGTGGCCATTCCATTCACAACTGGTCGCTGCAGACTGGATAGTAATACCACGTTCCTGTTCCTGTTCCATGAAGTCAGTGGTAGCTTCTCCATCATGCACTTCACCGGTTTTATGAATTTTACCGGTCAGTTTTAAAATACGTTCTGTCGTGGTTGTTTTGCCAGCGTCTACGTGGGCGAAGATGCCTATGTTTCTATATTTAGATAAATCAGCCATGTTATTACAACTCTATACCGTTACACTTCAATGAATCGATCAGCGTCCCAAAGTACACGTCGTAACCGACCTCATTGCCAGAAACGTATTGCTTGTATAGACACCTGTTAAATACCACTCAAATGGACGCAAGCTTAGCTGCGCCAAAAAACGCGCGATTATAAACCAGAATGACAGTATAAAACTACCTAATATGCCTTTGTAGCAGGTGTTTGGCCGGCACAGTATGGATATCAAAGGTCATTAAAAGGCATTTTTGGCCTCAATTTCATATCAATCAAGGACTCAGAGCATTGCTGTATTGTTGAATTGAGGCAACAGAAAAGTATAATCTAGGCAATGCACGATATTCAGAATCGCATTGCTGACGTACTGCTCGAGGTAGAAGCTACCTTGAGAATCAACGGCAAATGGGACAAAATCAGGCCAAGCAGCAGCGAACTCGCCAGTGAACAACCTTTCTGTATGGATACACTGGCGTTCGAACAATGGCTGCAGTGGGTTTTTCTACCACGTATGAAAAATGCCCTGGAAGAGACAAAACCACTCCCGGCCATAAGCAGCATATTCGTCTATGCGCAGGAATGCTTGCATAAAAACGACCCGCACACAGGCAGTTTGTTAGAACTCATAAAAATATTTGATGAGCTGATTAAGATTCAATCACAGGCCAGATTGCACTAGTCCAGAGCCAGGTAATTCAAATAATCTGAAATATTAGAAGTCAGAATATTTTATAGTCAAGCTAGTTTGCAACTCAAGCAGTGCCGAGATGAAATCAAGGCGAAATATTTGACACAATATCGACAATCGACGTTGTTAATTTTTCCAGATCATCGTTTTGAATAATAAATGGAGGCATGAGATAGACTAGTTTACCAAAGGGTCTTATCCAAACGCCTGTTTCGACAAATAACGGTTGAACAGTCGCCATATCGACAGGGTTGACGAGTTCCACAACCCCAATGGCACCTAGCACACGCACATCTTTAACAACATCCAATGCCTGACAAGGTTCAAGACCTGCAACAAGTTGTTTTTCAATTCTAGAGATTTCCGATTGCCAGTGAGACTTCAGCAAGATCTTCAGGCTGGTTAAAGCTGCGGTGCAGGCCAGGGGATTCGCCATAAACGTTGGCCCATGCATGAACACGCCTGGCTCTCCCTGGCTGATTGTTTCGCTGACATCTGTGGTGGTGATTGTCGCCGCCAGGCTCATATAGCCACCTGTCAGTGCTTTACCAACACACATAATGTCAGGTGTGACATCTGCATATTCGCAGGCAAATAATTTTCCCGTTCGGCCAAACCCGGTGGCGATTTCATCAAGGATCAATAACACATGATATTGGTCGCATAGTTCTCGCACACGGCGTAAATATTCTTCAGAATAAAATCGCATACCGCCTGCCCCTTGAACAATTGGTTCCATGATCGCGGCAGCGATATGTTCCTTTTCGGTACTGAGTGTTTGTTCAAAATCTGCGATATCTTCATCAGAGCAGGCTTGACCGAAGCGACAGCCCGGGGCATCCACAAAAAATTGTTGTGTTAATACATCTTGAAACAGGGAATGCATTCCCGTGTCAGGATCACATACTGACATGGCGCCAAAGGTATCACCATGATAGCCATTCCGAATGGTCAGAAAGTACTTCTTGTTGGGTTGTCCTTTAGCATTCCAATATTGAATGGCCATTTTCATAGCTACTTCAACAGACACGGAACCAGAGTCTGAAAAGAAAACGGACAGTAATGCATCAGGCGTTAGTGCAACCAGTTGAGCTGCAAGTTCTACAGCAGGTTGATGTGTCAGCCCGCCAAACATGACATGAGACATCTTCTGTAATTGCGCCTCAAGCGCACAATTCATTTCAGGATGGTTATAACCATGAATCGCACTCCACCAGGAAGACATGCCATCTATCAGTTCTCGACCATCTGTTAATTTCAGTCGCACACCATTGGCAGACGCCACAGGATAAACAGGCAAGTCTGAGCCCATCGCGCTATACGGATGCCAAACATGTGCCTTATCAAGGTCGAGTATCTGTTTGTCCCTCATCGGAGAAATCTGCCTGAAATAACAAAAACCATAGTCTAAATAATTTCTGAGAAGTTACCATCAAACCTAGAAACCGCAGTTGAACTTGTTTGAGTGTGCTTTTTTCAGGCTTAGCTGCGCCGACTAGAGAGCCGCGCATAGTTGTTCTACGCAAGGCTTTCGCTGTCAAGCAACTGAGCCTGAAAAACGTGCAATCAAATGAGTAGGCGGACTCACTTATCAGGTGAAAGCCTAAAAAATGATAAGGTCTTGGTTTATCACGCAACATCATTATTATTCAGGGCCGGTCAACCGCTGTCTCTAGGTTTTAATGGCCTAATGACTTTTCCTTGCCTCTCCTTCAATAAAGATTCGTTTCACATTTTCATATTCATTTTTA
>CAYRXP010000138.1:3779-4999 GCA_964428145.1 uncultured Enterobacteriaceae bacterium | reverse complement strand
ACCAGGTTTCATACTGATTCTGAGCACCTCCGTAAACCAGTGGAAATATGAAAATGCCTAAAATCACACCGGTACCACACAAGGCTGTAATGGTCTGACTCCATCGATCAAGATAATGATGTTGCTTAAGAATAAGGAAAGTCACGCCCAGTAAAAAACCCACATCAACAAGGCTCACCAATAATGCATCTTCAAAAGGCCTTGCTTGCAAGGTGAGCAGTACATCAAAAACCATGTACAAGGTCAGGCACAAATATAGAAGTACACTCGATTTGGGTAAATCTTGCGGACCTTTTCGCAAGAGGCAGATATCAAAAAATGCTTTGGACAATGTACTTAATGCAGTCAGCATAGTTTACCGCCGAATAAATTACCCTGATTGCTTATTCAAAACACCAGGTTGTTTAAGGTAATTCAGTAATGATTTGCATGCATGGTTTTCGTGTCCCCTTTGGAACATCTTCAGCATAACCATACCAGAACAAGCCAACAACGGTTTCCAACTCCAGGTCAATCCATAATAGGTCATAAAAACGTTTATCACGAATGACATCCCCCGTGGACCATTTGACGCCAATCTCTTCATTCCACAGTGCTAACATCAGATTTTGTATCGCACAACAACAGGCAGCGTAGTCTTCCTGACTTCTAACAGGGTCGTCCGATTTGCAACAGGTCAGCACGAACCAGCCAGGTATCTGTCGCCATCTCCTTTCCTTTGCATTGGCAGCATCATCGCCTTTTGATTCCCTAACTATTTCTGTGTTGAGTTCGATCACAGAATTCACCGTTTCATTGCCCAGCAAATAAAAATGCCATGGTTCTGTTAAATGATGGTTTGGCGCCCATCTCGCAAGATCGATTGCTTGCATAAGTTTGTCTTGAGGACGTATTCCTTCCTTGTATTTATGAATCGTGCGTCTGCTTGAAATCAATTCAGTGAGTTTTGAACTATTTATTTCTTTTGACATGGTGTTACCTGAAAAATGTTATCTGATAAGCATTATTGGCTATATTCGTACTTCTTCTCTCTGATCTTGCCAAGTAATTTTGTGAGTTCCCTGGAGGCTTTAGTGTTATCAGGCGTCATATCCAGAATCTCAAGCACATAGTCCTCTGCAAGATCAAAATCCTTATCTTCCAAGGCCATTTTAATCTTATTCTGGTATTTCTCAGCGAACTTCCTTAATTCTTTTCTTGCTCTTTTATCCCTTGGATTG
>CAYRXP010000138.1:0-3679 GCA_964428145.1 uncultured Enterobacteriaceae bacterium | reverse complement strand
GCATCAGTAATGCCATAATGATCTGGATTAACATGCACTCCCTTATGCAAATAATTTCTGGCATTGGTAATATCATCCGTCTCCAGTGCGTGATCCATCAAATGAATGTATTCATCGACGATCCTATCCAGACCGTTCAAGGCTTCTACGTTTTCGGGTTCAAGGTTTAATACGCTTTGATATTTTTCATAGGCATTATTACCAAGCGGACTTGTCAATTTCAGCTCCTTGATGTTTGATCTGGCTCCTTTTAACAAATCACTTATTATTTGTGACTCTGATTGAATCACGGGGATATCTTCAACCATTTCTGATGGGTCATCTCCTGTAAAGGACTCTTCTAGTGACTCTTCTGGCTCGTCTAACGCATGATCATCGGTCAGATTCGATGTCGATTCCGGTTCGACAACATCCTTCTGTTTCTCATCATCCGCCAGGATTGCCAGCAACAACAAGATGACGAAGAGGATTGTCATCCACTTAATCAATCTACCCAACAAGGAACGCGGTCTCTTATTTTTTTTGTCCTTGTCATTTTCTTCCTTATCAACCAAAGAAAGCTTCTCAACATTAGCCTGATTTATTGCAATAGTCTCAGCCTCCGAGTCATCGGATAAATCTGTGCCGGAAGGTAATTTGCTGGCTACGATTCGGGTATCCAGTTCCTTCCGCCATTCATCGATTGATTGCGGCCTATCATCTGTTTTAAACATCAGGGCATGGTCAATTGCAGCGAGAAATGCCCCTGAATAATTTTCTTGTGCTATTTTAGATGCAGGGACATACACGTCCTTACTCGTATGTAACAGTGCTTCACTACGATCCATTGCATCCGCTGGACCAATACCTGTCACAGCCCGATAGAGGGTTGCGCCAAGTCCATAGATATCCGTCCATGGACCCTGCTTGTCACTTTTACTGGTGTACTGTTCGAATGGTGCATAACCAGGAGAAACCATTGTTGTCAGTGTACGGGTTTGTATACCCAATGATTGACGTGCAGATCCAAAATCCAGCAAAACGGGACTGCCGTCCGTTCTGATGTAGATGTTTGGTGGCTTGATGTCACGATGAATAAATCCAGTCTTATGTACCTCTTCAAGCCCATCCAACATTGGCATCAGGATAGATTTTAATTTTTCTTCTGCAATTGTTTTACGGTTCTTTAACAGCGCATCCATGGGCTCCCCATGTTCGTACTCCATGACCATGTATGCCGTATTATTTTCGGTGAATACCGATAACACCCGGACGATATTGTGATGTTTAAACTTGGCCAGTGTTCGAGCTTCACTGATAAATCGTTCCAGACCCCACTGATATGATTCTCTATGACCCTCTGACACTGGATGAACGGATATATTATTTTCCCTTACCGCGAGATCAGTCGGTAAATATTCTTTAATTGCGACTTGTTGATCGAGATTTGTGTCATGTGCCAGATAGGTGATGCCAAACCCACCCTGTCCCAGTATCTTAATAATGTGATACCAATGGAGTTCGTAATCGGGTTGTAGCGAATTGCGATGCTTATCCATGCTTATTTAAATCAAATTATCTCGAAGATTATAAGATATTCCATTCTAACCTTTCCTTTGACTTGTCTCCCATCACATTCAACTAGATCAATGGGCACCATATAACATCGTGATAGCTTCTCCATGACACATTATGGTGCGCCTGATTCAGGCATCGCAATATGGGTAACTGTCAATTCTAAATATAAAACAATGAGTTACATAATTGGCCTGATTGTTGCAGTGCAATGAACATGACTATTCAATGTAATTGGAGTTTTTTTCGATGAATGCAGTGAAATCATCATTTAATTTGTTATCGTTTACCGGCAAGTTCAGGATTTTAAATTTAACCTGGTTTGCGTTTTTTCTTACTTTTGTCGTCTGGTTTAACCATGCTCCTTTGTTGGCGACGATTAGAGAAACCTTTGGATTATCAGATCAAGAAGTAAAGATACTATTAATTCTTAACGTAGCACTGACCATACCTGCACGGGTTATCATCGGCATGCTGGTAGATCGGTTTGGTCCGCGCATTGTATTTTCGTCACTGCTGTTCTTTTCCAGCTTTATCTGTTTCTTCTTTGCTACGGCACAAAGCTTTGAAACATTGGCAATTGCCCGTTTTATGTTGGGTTTTGTCGGTGCCGGGTTTGTTATTGGTATTCGCATGATCAGCGAATGGTTTCCAGCAAGGCAATTAGGATTAGCAGAAGGGTTCTATAAAGGCCTGGGAAATTTCGGATCAGCCGCAGCAGCGATGACTTTACCAGCACTTGCCTTGTACTTTGGCGGTGGTGATGGTTGGCGTTATGCAGTAGGAACGACGGGTGTGATTATTTTTATCTATTCTTTTATATATTATGCTTTTGTTACCGATACACCGGAAGGCTCAACCTATTTTAAACCAAACAAAACAGGTGGGCTCGAAGTAACCAGTAAAGGTGATTTCTTCTTTTACTTAATAATGAATATTCCACTCTATGCCGCCATGGGCTTATTAACCTGGAAATTATCTTCACTCGGATTATTAGGTAATGACATAGTCAATGTTATCTATGCGGCACTGATTTTTATTTACGTTCTGCAAAGTCATCAAATCTATAAAGTGAACGCCGGCATATTAAAGAACCCTGTGCCAGAGATTCATCAATATAAATTCAAACAAGTGGCTATTTTGAGTCTTGCCTATGCAGTCACTTTCGGCACTGAACTCGCCGTAGTATCTATGCTACCTCTGTTCTTCATCGATACATTTGAAGTGTCGATTGTTACGGGAGGAATTCTGGCGTCATGTTACGCATTTGTAGATATCATTTCATGTCCCAGTGGTGGCTGGATCAGTGATAAGTTCGGCCGAAAAAAATCATTGATGATTCTACTCAGTGGAATCGTTGTGGGCTTTTTGATCCTGAGTCAAATCAATCCCAGTTGGCCCATCGCCATGGTGGTTATACTTATAATGACGTGTTCATTCTTTGTTGGTTCAGGTTCTGGTGCTGTATTTGCAGTAGTACCATTGATTAAACGTCGGCTGACAGGCCAGATTGCAGGGTTAGCAGGGGCTTACGGCAATGTCGGGGCGGTAATTTTTCTTACTGTCTTGTCTTTCGTAACACCACAAATGTTTTTTCTGGTTATCGCATGTTCAACGTTAACTGTACTTGCCACTGTTGCGTTTCTTGATGAGCCGAAAGGGTCAATGGTGGAAGTTTTACCCGACGGAACAGTACAAATGATAGAG
Source organism: uncultured Enterobacteriaceae bacterium (assembly GCA_964428145.1). Lineage (GTDB taxonomy): Bacteria > Pseudomonadota > Gammaproteobacteria > Eutrophobiales > Eutrophobiaceae > SMWN01. The sequence goes on along the minus strand of CAYRXP010000138.1, from coordinate 418 downwards.
GTCACCTAAAACGTATATATGTATTAAAGTGTAAACAATGGCATCACAACTAAAAGTTACTGTTGGACAATTTTCTGATCGGGGAAGTAAGCCGACGAATCAGGATTGTTGTGGTGTAGAAATACCGGATGAAAATTTATGCCAGACAAAAGGCATTGCTATAGCAATAGCTGATGGTATCAGCAGCAGTGAACATAGTCAGGAAGCCAGCAGCGCTTGTATTACCGGATTTCTTACCGATTATTTCAGTACCCCGGAGACATGGTCTGTCAAAAAATCCGTACAACAGGTACTCACAGCGCTCAACGGTTGGTTATACAATCAGGGCAAACATGAACGAAACAGACATCGAGGTCATGTCACTACACTCAGTGCCTTAGTACTTAAATCAACTACCTGCCATGTGATTCATATCGGT
>CAYRXP010000137.1:0-5006 GCA_964428145.1 uncultured Enterobacteriaceae bacterium | reverse complement strand
CTAACCAACTTTTATTGAAGAATTTAACTCGCCCACTATTATCTGAAACCCACAGTCCCACTGAAACAGCATCCAGAAAACTACGATACAAATATTGGAGTGGTGCTTCATTAGTTGAGCTGTTTGCGCCTGATTTTTTCTTAGATGACGATAATGGTAATTTCATATATTTCCACCCTATTATTGTTTATCGATATCGAGCTGATTTCAGAATTCCAAAATCAGATACAGCACGATTTACAAAAATATTTAGAAACATTTTAGTGATGCTATCCAATAAGATAGCAAAAAAACCAGGTATGACAATCAAATGAGAGCATTCATGAGGAAATAACGGAGAGGTAAATCGTGAATTGTGACACCTCTACCAGCCCCCTCACTCTATTATTGGTCAGTGGTAAGCAAGCTGAGGCTGAGCATTAATCATCTAGAACAAATACAAGTATTTCATCACCCGTTTTATAGCCGAATACTTTATTACCACCAGCGGTAACAGAGATGTAATGTTTACCATTGATTGCATAACTTACAGAAGGTGCGTTGATACCGTAATCTGCTTGATAGTGCCAGGCGAACTCTAGTTGATTGACATTTTCTAGATTAATTTGATCGAGTGGACTAAAACGCTGGTTACTGTAATCTCCACCATATAAAGGCCAGTCGGCTGTGTGATTTTCTTCAGGGCTACATGCAGTAACAAAAAAATAAATGAAAATATGAATAAGCATTTCATACAGGACATATTATTATCTATAATTTACATAATAAATATAATATAACATATTGAATTATTTAAATTAAAACTTAAACACAGAAATTACATTATGCTTCAGTACGCTTCTATTTCGTGGACGGATTAAAATCTTGAACTGGATTGTCGCAGGGTTTCCGTTATTCGCAATCGGCCTTTCAATCTTTGCCGCGCGTTATCCGGAAACATTTATCGATTATAAACCTGCCATTATTCCCATGCTGGGCGTTGTCATGTTTGCCATGTGGTTGACACTAAATATGGATGATTTCAGGCGCGTAATGAGATCACCCAAGGTGATCGGTTTAGGGTTGATCTTGCAGTTTGGTTTGATGCCATTGATCGCTTTTGTTATTGCGATAGGACTAAATTTGTCTACGGCGATCATGGCGGGATTGATATTGGTCGGGGCTTGTCCTGGAGGAACCGCATCCAATGTGATTTGTTATCTGGCGAGAGGGGATGTCGCACTTTCCATCACATTGACTGCAATTTCAACGCTCCTGGCAATTTTCTTAACACCTGTCTTGACCTGGTTATACATTGGCCAGGAAGTGCCTGTGCCTATCATCGAAATGATGCTGACGGTACTCAAAATAATCATTCTCCCTGTCGCCATGGGCATCATTGTGAATCATTATTTTGGACAAAACCTAATTCAGGCGAAACGATTGCTACCTTTGATCTCTGTCGTCGCCATTGTTTTTATTATCAGTATAATTGTTGCTTTAAATGCTCATCAAATGACTCAATTGGTGTTTCCTGTCATCATTGCTGTCCTACTACATAATGGCTTGGGCCTTGTCGCTGGCTACACGATTACAAAATGGTTGGGTCACGATGAAAAGACATGTCGCACATTGGCGATAGAGGTAGGCATGCAAAATTCAGGTCTGGGTGTTGCTCTGGCGGCAAAATATTTTACACCGCTCGCAGCATTACCCGGTGCATTCTTTAGCATATGGCACAATGTGACGGGATCATTATTAGCGGGCTATTGGGCACGTAAATCCCTACAAGCTTCTCCTGAAAACTGAAGATCAGACAACAATTACTCGTTTTTCGGTGATAATCTTTTCCATGGGCACATCGGTGTCTTCAACGGGTATTTCATCGACCAACTGTAGCTCAAAGGCTAGAGCAATCTTGTGTCTCACCTTGTTCTGTGCGAACCATTTATCGTAATAACCCCGGCCAAACCCCATGCGGTGGCCTGACAGGGTAAATCCAAGCCCGGGGATGATGGCAACATCGAAAGACCCATCACAAGGCGTAGAATCAGTGGGGTTCAATATTCCCAGTTCTCCGGGGACCAAATCCTCCCAACTTGAGAAGTTCTCTGCCTGCATATAATCGGAATTGACTATTCTGGGTACAGCCAGGGTTTTGCCGGCATCCAGTAAGGCCTTGATGAGTGCATGAGTATGGACTTCACTGGCAAAAGAAATATAGATAAAGATCGTCCCGGCATTCCTGATTTCATCAAGCTTAAGTACTTGTTCTGTAATAGAATTAGCATAGGCCATGCGGGTGGTTTCAGGGAGTTTTGCACGCGCTGATTTGAGCATTTTGCGGGTTTCTGACTTTCGTTGGCTGACTTCGCTATTTTGTTGCATGAATTAGGTGTCCGTAATGCGCCAGAATGCTTTATTTTTCATTAATATGCCGTACAATACCGCCTTTTTTCAGGGCAGGATTTTTTTCCTGCAAGATTGTAACAGGCAACTAAAAAGAGGTGAATGAATGGTAACCATTCGATTATCACGCACCGGGGCAAAGAAAAAGCCCTTCTATCATATTGTCGTCGCAGACAGTCGCAATAAACGCGATGGTCGCTATATTGAGCGTGTTGGTTTTTATAATCCTTGCGCGCAAGGTAAGGAAGAGACTTTAAGATTGGATGGTGGCCGTGTAGAACATTGGCAAAGCCATGGGGCGCAAGTATCAGATCGCGTAGCCAAGCTGATCAAACTGAACGCGAGCGCCTGATCTATTCCCTGAATTATTATTAAACCCTGCGCTATATTATTATGACGGGGTTCGTAATTTTTAAGAAAGACTGCATGGGTGGCGAGTATGCAGGATGAACCAGATTTCATTGTTATCGGAAAGCTTGTTGGTGTTTACGGCATTAAAGGCTGGTTCAAGATTCTGTCATTCACTAGACCAAGAGAAAATATATTTACATACAGTCCCTGGTTAATTAAACAAAATGGGGATTGGCAGGGAATGCAATTGTCGGAAGGCAAACCTCATGGTAAGGGGTTGATTGCTTCTATAGAGGAGATTACCGACATAGATGAGGCGATGGCCTTTGTCGGTTCAGAGATAGCAATTAAGCGGGATCAACTGGCAGAGCCCAAAGCCGGCGAGTATTACTGGCATGATCTGATTAACCTGCAGGTCATTAACGGACAGAAAGAAATACTTGGTGTTGTCACGGAACTCCTCGAAACTGGTGCAAATGATGTGCTGGTTGTCGAAGCTGACAAGCAGCGGTATTTGATACCCTATGTGAAAGATGTCTATATCAAGGATATCGATCTTGAACAAGGTATCATGCAGGTTGATTGGCAATCTGATTATTGATGCTCGTTGACAATCAATAATGGGCCAGAATGATAAATCGTGGGCTGCTTGAATGTTACAGATTGAAGTAATCACTCTATTCCCGGAGATGGTGAATACCGTCACTGAATATGGGGTTACCAGTCGGGCAGTGGAGCGGGGCTTGCTCAGGGTGCAAACCTGGAATCCGAGGGATTATACGAGTGATAATCATCGGACAGTGGATGACCGGCCCTATGGGGGTGGTCCAGGCATGGTAATGATGGCAGAGCCATTATGTGCAGCGATAAATGATGCACGTAGTGCATGTGAATCTAGTACAGGTGGATCAGGAAATAGTGCTCATGTGATGTATCTGAGTCCGCAAGGCAGAAGACTGGATCAGAATGGCGTGGTGGAACTGGCACAGCGAAAGCAACTGATTTTGATTGTTGGACGTTATGAAGGTATCGATGAACGTGTCATTGATAAGGAAGTTGATGAAGAATGGTCTATTGGTGACTATGTTCTGAGTGGTGGGGAATTAGCTGCAATGGTACTGATTGATGTACTGACCCGAACATTACCGGGTGCATTGGGACACGAGGACTCAGCAAAGGAAGATTCGTTTTTTGCGGGATTACTTGATTATCCTCACTATACAAGGCCAGAAAAAATTGGAGCTGAACAGATTGGTGGTCAGCAAGTCCCAGATGTATTGCTGAGTGGAAACCATGAAGAAATCAGGCGTTGGCGTTTGCAACAGGCCCTGGGTCGTACATGGTTAAGAAGACCGGATCTATTGAAAGGTTTGCAGTTGGACGATGAGCAACAGGAATTGCTGGAAGAATTTAAGAAACAGAACTTGAAATAAAAGATATTTAAGTGGAGTGGCAAGATGAGCAATATTATAGAGCAGCTTGAAGCGGAACAAATGACACGCGAAGTGCCCGAGTTTGCACCGGGCGATACGGTCGTTGTTCAGGTAAAGGTAAAAGAAGGGCAGAGAGAGCGTCTACAGGCATTTGAAGGTGTTGTGATTGCGAAGAAAAATCGTGGTCTGAATTCAGCCTTTACTGTTCGTAAAATTTCTCATGGAGAAGGTGTTGAACGTGTCTTCCAGACATACAGCCATGCCATTGCAGGAATCGAAGTAAAACGTCGTGGAGTTGTTCGACGTGCCAAACTGTATTACATGCGTGAACGCACGGGTAAGGCAGCCAGGATTAAAGAAAAAATTAAATCTAGCTAAGCTTTATTTGTATCGTATCTTTGGAAAGACCTGTTCTACAGGCCTTTTTTTATGTACAGGATGTACTGTATGCCGCGGCTGCATGGATGCAGAAGAGCGGCGATGCCCAAGGATGGCCTTATGTCGTGAAGGACAGGAAGTCCGAGAGCGACGATGTACAAGGACGTAATGTATGTCGTTTGTGCATCGTTACAGGGATGTAACCTAGTAGAGCAATGCAGGAGCAATTGCCGAGGAGCACACAAACGACGATGGCCAGGAAAATCAGTATGCCGCGGCTGCACGGATAGTCTATTAGATTGATGCTTTTGAACGTCTGCTATCCAGGGTGATTTCAACTGGTCAACACTCCATCTTTTTACCTGAAGGATAAAGTGTTGCGTTGACCAGTTGAAATCACCGTATTAAGCAGACATTCATTAATACAAGAATGCTGATCTTTGATTTATGAGTGAG
>CAYRXP010000136.1:0-5050 GCA_964428145.1 uncultured Enterobacteriaceae bacterium | reverse complement strand
TGTTCCGACAAATGTAGGAAGCGTGTTTCTGCAAGAAAACGTAGAGAAAAGGAGAAAGCATCATGAAAGGCCATATTAGAAAACGTGGTAGTAAATGGGTATTGGTTATTGATATTGGTGAGAACACCAGTGATCGCCGTAAACAGAAATGGATTCCTTTCGATGGTACTAAAAAAGAGGCACAGGAAGAGTTAAGGCGCGTACTTGGTCAAATTGATAATAATCAGTTTGTTGATCCGAAAAAAATTACATTATCACAACACCTAAAAGAATGGTTGAGAGTGGTTGATGTCTCAGCAAAGACTTATGAGCGTTATGAGATAATCGTTAATAAACACCTTATCCCTAACCTAGGAGCGATCAGATTATCCAACCTCAAACCACAGGACATTGAAGGCTATTACTCTAAAGCATTAAAGGAAGGTCGAGCGGACGGTAAAGGTGGTTTATCAAAACGTAGTGTTCTGCATACTCACCGTGTATTGCATGCAGCTCTTTCAAAAGCCATTACCTGGCAGTTGATTGTTCGTAATCCAGCTTCTAAGGAATTTATTAAGCCACCCAGACCAGATAAATCAGAACGCCTCACTTTCACGACAGAGGAAACGTTAGATGTATTGGACAAGGCAAAAGATAACAGGCTTTATGTGCCTATTCTTTTAGCCGTTACGATTGGGTTACGAAGGGGTGAGGTATTAGGATTGAAATGGTCAGACATTGATATGGATGGGAAACGGTTATCAATAAGACGTGTCCTTGAACAAACACGTATATGCGGGATTAAAGTTAAAGAACCCAAGACTGAGAGAAGTATCCGTAATGTTGCCCTACCCGCTATCACTGTCTTTGCGTTACGTCAGCACAAGGCAAAGCAAATAGAATTAGGGTTAAAGTTAGGGACACAACTAAAGGATGATGATTTTATATTTGATTCACCATTAGGTCTGTTTAAGCCTTCACAGCTTACAACTGCATACGCGGCTTTCAGGAAGTCTCACGGATTCAAACACGTTACGTTTCATGATTTAAGACATACTCACGCAACACATCTACTTGAGCAGAACATACACCCTAAGATAGTCAGTGAGCGTCTTGGTCACTCAACTATAGCGATAACCTTAAATACCTATTCACACGTTACGCCGAGCATGCAGGAAGATGCTGCAAACAAGGTTGATGAGTTTCTAAAAATCAGTAAATAGAAACCCTTTTTTCATCATTTCGTTTGCATTTCGTTTGCAAATCGAGGGTTATACAAATCAACTGATTTATAACTTATTGAATTAAAAGGAGTAATTATTTAAAGAAGGGAAATCTTGACGGTTTTCAAGACCAGTGCATTCAACCGCTCTGCCACCTCTCCAAATATCTATTAGTCCATATTTGTATTCTGCGAATTTCGATTGACTCATTAACACTGAGTAACGCGGTCCCGCTCTCGAGAACGTGTTCCTGACGTTCTCTCGGTCTCCGTTCCAGACTCGACCCTAACGATTACTTCCATGTAATCGTACCTCCTACGTCCTGTAGTCGTGCCACCTCTCCAGAAGATGCGGGAGCATACCTGATTGTATTCATGACGAAAAGGGACAAAGATGATTACTGTTTCTTCTTGTCCTTTAAATACTTAATTTAGGCCCATCTAGACTTGAAAATGTTCCTGTAACCCCCATACTATGTGCATATTAGTTTATTAATGTAAGGAGATTAGTCCAAATGAGTCAAAATCCAGTAATTGTTGTACGCAGACCCTCTGAGTCTGTCCTGGCAACAAATAAAGTCATCAAAAACACCTACATGTTGCTTTCCATGACCTTGCTTTTCAGTGCACTGACGGCCTGGATTTCGATGAGAACGAACATGCCATACATGGGGGCATTGGTCACTTTCGGCGGATATTTTGGGCTGTTGTTTCTTACCTCATCATTGAGAAACAGTGCCTGGGGAATTCTGTCAATTTTTGCCCTAACTGGCTTCATGGGTCTGACACTCGGTCCCGTGATTAATATGTATCTACATGCGTTTTCTAATGGTGCAGAACTCGTTGCTTTAGCCATGGGTGGTACAGGCGCAATATTTATTGGTCTTTCAAGTTATGCATTAACGACAAAGAAAGATTTTAGCTTTATGGGTGGCTTTTTGATGGTTGGCATCCTTACTGCCTTTCTTGCAGGCATTGCTGCCATGATTTTTAGTATCCCCCTCCTGTCGTTGGCAATATCAGGTGTTTTCGTATTATTGATGTCAGGATTAATTCTTTATCAAACGAGCGAAATCATTCACGGTGGAGAAACGAATTACATCATGGCGACAATCACGCTTTACATTTCCATATACAACCTCTTTATGAGCTTGTTGCACATATTGGGAGCTGTTGCGGGCGAAGATTAACTAAACGCTAATCGTAGAAATCTGTATTGTTCGAGAGCCCGGGTTGATGACCCGGGCTTTTTTGTTTCTCGCACAGTATCCATGCTAGGATACGCAGCTTTATAATTTAGCAGTGCGCCGTATCACAGCGCTGAATACGATAAATCAATAATCAATAACGAATATAACAAGTAGTTAGGGGACCTTGAGATGCAGATCGGAATACCCACAGAGATAGTTACAGGGGAAAAACGTGTCGCGACCACACCCGAAGCAGCGGGTTGGTTACAGAAATTGGGATTTACCGTTGCCATAGAGTCAGGCGCAGGTGAAAAAGCAAAATTTTCTGACCAGGCTTACATTGACGCTGGTGTAGAAATAATTAGCGATACCAAGCAGTTATGGGCTAGCTCGGATATCATCCTCAAAGTTAGAGCGCCGGAATCGTCAGAGATTGACCATCTAAGTGCAGGCAAAACATTGATCAGTTTTATCTGGCCCGCTCAAAATGAAGACCTGATGAAGAAATTGTCCGCCAAGAAAATTAATGTTCTTGCTATGGATAGTGTTCCGCGTATATCCAGGGCGCAAAAAATGGATGCGCTTAGCTCCATGGCCAATATTGCGGGTTATCGCGCCATTGTCGAGGCATCACATCAATTTGGTCGTTTCTTCACCGGTCAAATCACAGCGGCAGGTAAAGTACCGCCCGCGAAAGTACTGGTTATCGGTGCCGGTGTGGCGGGATTAGCGGCAATCGGTGCGGCACATAGCCTCGGTGCTATTGTCCGTTCATTTGATACCCGCCCTGAGGTCAAAGAACAGGTTGAAAGTATGGGCGCAGACTTCCTGTTACTGGAATTTGAAGAAGACGGTAGTGGTGAAGGCGGTTATGCCAAGACCATGAGTGATGAATTCATCGCGGCGGAAATGGCCTTGTTTGCTGAGCAAGCAAAAGAAGTCGATATCATCGTCACCACCGCCCTGATTCCAGGCAGACCTGCTCCAAAATTAATTACCGCTGACATGGTGAAGTCCATGAAGAACGGTAGCGTGATTGTGGATTTGGCTGCGGAACAAGGTGGTAACTGTGAGCTAACCGTGCCGCATGAACTAACTGTTACGGATAATGGCGTCACAATTATCGGCTACAGTGATCTGCCGAGCCGTTTACCAACACAATCCAGTCAACTCTATGCAACTAATCTTCGTCATTTACTGACTGACATGACCCCTGAGAAAGATGGTCAAATTAACATTGATATGGAAGATGAAGCCATTCGTGGTGCAACCGTCATTAAAGCAGGTGAAATTACCTGGCCACCACCTGCTCCGAAACTCTCAGCTGCCCCGGCAGCAAAACCGGCAGAAACCGCAGTTGTTGCTGAAAAACCAGAGCCCAAGAAAGCGGGACCAATCAAGCAGGCATTACCAGTCGTGATTGGTGCGCTTCTTTTATATGGTCTGGGTTCAGTCGCTCCGCCATCTTTCATGGCACACTTTACAGTATTCGTGCTGGCCTGTTTTGTCGGTTATATGGTGATCTGGAATGTGTCAGCTTCTTTGCATACACCGTTGATGAGTGTGACCAATGCTGTCAGTAGTATCATCATCATCGGTGCATTGATACAAATCTCCTCACCAAACATATTGCTAATGGCAGTGGCTGCATTTGGCGTCCTTATAACCAGTATCAACATCGCGGGTGGCTTCGCAGTCACCTATCGTATGTTGCAAATGTTCAGGAAATAAGGGGAAACGTCATGAGTGTAGGTTTAGTAACTGTATCTTATATTGGCGCGACCATCCTGTTCATCTTGACCCTGGGAGGCTTAAGCAATCAGGAAACGGCGCGTAAGGGTAATATCTACGGCATGATCGGCATGACTATTGCCATCTTGGCGACAGTATTCGGGCCTGAAGTTAGCAGCAATTTCCACATCATCATTATCACCATGCTCATAGGTGGCTCCATTGGTATGGTCCTCGCAAGAAAGGTGCAGATGACACAGATGCCGGAACTGGTTGCAATACTCCATAGTCTAGTGGGGTTTGCTGCGGTGCTGGTCGGATACGTTAATTTCGTGGGTGACTCGGGCCTTATGGGTATCGAAAAAACCATTCATGAAGTTGAGATATATATTGGAGTATTGATTGGTGCCGTTACCTTTTCCGGTTCCGTTATCGCCTTCGGTAAACTGAGCGGCAAGATTGGTGGTAGCCCAATGTTAATACCGGGACGCCACTGGTTTAATCTGTTTCTGTTGATTGCAAGTATTTTGTTATGCATTGAGTTTGTACATCAGGCCGAAACTGGCAGCGGCATGACACCATTGATCATCATGACCGTTATCGCGTTGACCTTCGGTATCCATATGGTCATGGCTATTGGCGGTGCTGATATGCCAGTCGTTATCTCCATGCTTAACAGTTATTCCGGTTGGGCCGCAGCAGCCACTGGATTTATGTTAAACAATGACCTGTTAATCGTGGTTGGCGCATTGGTCGGTAGTAGCGGCGCAATCCTGAGCTACATCATGTGCCGCGCTATGAACCGTAAGTTTATTGCTGTGATTGCCGGTGGATTTGGTACCGAGCCGACTGCCGTGCCTTCTGGTGATGACGAAATCCAGGGTGAAGTTATCCCTATTGAAACGGAAGAATTTTCTCATCTTCTGCT
>CAYRXP010000135.1:0-5093 GCA_964428145.1 uncultured Enterobacteriaceae bacterium | reverse complement strand
GTACTAATGCCCCACATCTTATGAAACTAAATTTTTTAAGCAGGATTTAGCAAGATTTCCAAAAAGTTAAATAATATTTCATTATACTGATATACACCACGGATAAAGCAATCAATAACAAGTAATAAATATTTATGAACGACCTTCATATCATGCTCGTCGATGATGAGCCCTCAATTCTAGATCTGGCATCAAGGTTCTTAGAACAAATGGGCTGTCGTAAGATAACGCCTTGTCAAAGTGGTCAATCCGCACTAGAAAAATACCGAGAAAGCACAAATTCGTTTGACGTCATTATCTGTGATCTCAACATGCCTGAAATGAATGGAGTTGAACTTATAAGACATCTTTCTGAAGAAAATTTTTGCGGCGGTATCATTCTACTAAGTGGCGAAGATGAGAGAATTCTGGAAACAGCGAAAGATCTTGCAAAGGCAAGAAATCTGAATGTCCTGGGGTATATTTCCAAACCATTCAACCGGGAAGCACTCGAGATATTGTTATTGGAGTATTCACCGCAAGATCTGAAAATATCAGCCCCGTTACTGGACGATATCAGTGAAGAAGAATTGCGTGCCGGGATGAATGGAGATGAATTGCTCATTGCGTTTCAAGCCAAGACAAACCTGGCTACAGGTGAAGTGATAGGAGTCGAAGCACTGGCACGCTGGAATCACAGTGAACGTGGTTTGTTGCCACCGTATACATTTATCCCGCTCGCAGAACGGTGCCAATTAATAGATGAGCTTACCTATAGTATCTACAGAAAGACGCTTTCCCAGATAAGGACATGGCATGAAAAGGATATTATTTTAAAGGTGTCAATCAATATTTCAGTTAACTCTTTCACTACGGACGGTTTTGTTGATTTTTTGATCCAGACTGCTGAAGAATACAATATTGATCCTGAATTGATCATATTTGAGATCACCGAAAGTCAGGTCATGGAAAACGCACTGGACTGTCTTGAAATGCTAGTGCAACTGCGTATGAAAAATTTTGGACTATCGATAGATGATTTTGGTACCGGGCATTCCAATATGGTCCAACTCAAAAAAATACCTTTTACAGAACTGAAAATTGATCAATCTTTTGTTGGCGGTGCATGTGAAGATTCAACCGCTCGTACGATTTTGGAATCGAGTGTAGATCTGGCTAAAAAACTAAAGATATATACTGTGGCTGAAGGCGTTGAAACTGAAGCAGAACTGGCTCTGGTAAAAGAAATTGGGTGTGATCAAATACAGGGTTACTTAATAGCCAAACCAATGCTTGCGGATGATTTTGAAAAATTTATTCAGTCCATGCCCCCACATAAGTAAACATCGGTATCAATACGATTTGCCTGGCTGTCATTTTCCGATATGGGCTGACCGTCGCAAAGCTCCTCCAAGCAAATATCATTATTACAAATATTAATATGTCATGTTGACATGTCGGACGATATGCAATAATTTACCACCCAGTTGCATCAGGTCCTTGTGCGCTTTCCGCCACAGGGTTAAATGGGAAGTCGGTGCGTATGTAAGATATCTTCAAGAGATATTCATACAATTCCGACACTGCCCCCGCAACGGTAAATGAGTAAAAGTAGATCATTTACGCCACTGTGTTTTAAAAGGCTGTACTCAAACATGGGAAGGCGATCTACCTGCTGAAACAAATAGCTTCTAGCACTCATGAGTCCGGAGACCGACCTTTTGCCAAAACCATATCGCGGTGGGCGATGGTAACGGTTTGATAGGTTTGCTTTCCAATTCTCTCCGCAAAAATCCCCGCAGCGATATACCGTTTAATGTCTCGAGCCCGGGCGGGAATCGAGTGTTATGGAGATCGTTTTCATGTTACATGCATTACTTACATTCAGTTTTATAACTATTCAATTTATTTCTTTTTCAGCATTCTCAGAATCAGTTACCTCTGAGCTCGATGATTTAATTGTCACGGGTTCACTAACGCCCATTTCCATTAATGAAATTGGTAGTTCCTATACGGTGATCACAGAAGAGCAAATAAAAAAGCGGCAGGCAGTCTTAGTTTCGGATTTATTACGTGATGTCCCTGGTTTTGCTGTCAGTCGTTCTGGCGTTGTGGGAAGTCAGACACAAGTTAGGGTGCGTGGTGCAGAAGCCAATCAGTTACTCGTGCTTATTGATGGCGTAGAGGCGAATGATATTGCTGGTGGTGGTGAATTTAATTTTGCACATTTAGTGACGACCAATATAGCGCGTATTGAAATAATACGTGGTCCACAAAGCGCACTCTATGGCGGCAATGCACTCGCAGGTGTGGTTAATATTATTACCAAAAAGGGCAGTGGCCCGACAACGATATCAGGCTATGCAGAAGGAGGTTCCTTCGGTACCTTCCATGGTGGTGGAGGAATATCAGGAAGTGGCGAGCGTTATAATTACAATCTACAAGGCTCATATCTGAGCACTGATGGCAGCAATATATCTCCACTAGGTGATGAAGATGATGGTTATAGTAACCGGACACTTTCATTCTCTATAGGAGCCAATCCCCTTGATAACTTTGAATTTGACATTGCCGGGAGGCATACAGAAGCAGATAACGATACTGATGATCAGGACTTTGTAATTACCGGGACGGCCATTGATGCTGACAATGAATCCGAAGTAGATCAGGATTATCTTCGAGGACGAGCCAAACTCAGTTTGTTTGATGGTGCCTGGGAACATATCGCTGGTACTGCCTTAACCAAGACCGATAATAAGAATTTTGTTTCTGGCGTTGAGACAACTCGCACCGAAGGTAAGAAGATTCGTTTTGATTATCAAACTAACTTTTATTTTGATACACAAAATGTGGTTGATGCATCACATGTTTTAACGTTCAGTGTGGATCATGAAAAAGATACTTTCGAACAGTCAGATACCATTTTTGGTGGGTTTTCAGATCAAAAACAAACTGCCAAAACAACTGGGCTCGTAGCAAGTTATCGTGTCGGATTATGGCAACGTTTATTTTTATCTGGAAGTGTCCGCCATGATAATAATTCAGATTTTAAAGATGCAACGACCTACCGGGTAACAGCCGCTTATAATTTATCTGATTGGGGAACGCGAATTCACGGAAATTATGGCACCGGCAACAAACGACCTACATTTACCGAATTATTTGGATTTTTCCCCGGCTTTTTTATTGGTAATCCTGACTTGAGCCCTGAAAAGTCAAAATCATGGGATGTGGGCGTCGAGCAAAGCCTGTGGCAGGGAAGAGCCAATATCGGAGTAACTTATTTTCATTCCAGATTGGATGATGAAATTAATGGTTTTTTCTTTACCGGTACAGGCTTTACAGCAGTTAATGTGAGCGGGGTCAGTAAACGCCAGGGCGTTGAAATCACAACTGATGCAAAACTAACAGATAATCTGGAATTGTCTGCGGCCTACACGTGGTTAGATGCGACTCAACCTGATGCGACAGGGGATCAAATCATGGAAGTACGTCGCCCCCGAAATACTGCCAGTATTAATCTGAATTATGCTTTTCTAAATGATCGCGCTAATGCAAATTTAAACATCAGTCATACAGGCACACAGAAAGATACAAATTTTGCAACATTCACAACGGTTGATCTTGATAGTTATACATTGGTTACTCTGGCTACTTCTTACCGCATAATGAAAAACATAAGCATATACGGAAAAGTGGAAAATCTGCTGGACGAAGACTATCAAGATATTTTTGGCTTTCAGACACCAGGTGTTGGCGGCATCGTTGGTATCAATATGAATTTTCAGCCGTAAAGGATCACTATTATGAAAAAACAAAACCTAATTGCTAGTTATCTTCTTGTTTTATTGGTGGCATTTTCACGCCTTGCACCGCATCCACTCGGGTTTACACCCATCGGTGCCCTGGGCTTGTTTGCCGGTACTTATATGCATAACAGATGGTCATTGTGCGTCCCCTTAGTGGCATTACTAATAGGTGATGCCATTACGGGGTTTTACGATTCAGTGGTGATGGTCTCGGTGTATATTGGGTTTGCTGCTTCAGCCGGTATCGGTAAGATATTACTGAGCAAGAAACGGACGTTTGTCCGTATGGGCTCAGCAATTTTTGTTTCGGCGTTAATATTCTTTATCTCGTCAAACCTGGGTGCCTGGTGGGTTTATTATGCACACACGACTGAGGGGCTATTGCTTTGTTATCTGAATGGGGTTCCTTATTTCGGCAGGAGTATGCTATCCGATACTTTTTACTGCGCCATATTGTTTGGGGCTTATGAATGGTTTCAGCATTGGTCTTTGCACGATTCTGATGCAAAGACAATCTAAAATTCGTCAACGAGTTGTCTTGTCATGGAGCAGCGGTAAGGATTCCGCATGGGCATTGTATCGGCTACAACAGCAAGACGAATATGAGGTTGTCGGACTACTCACGACTTTTAATCAAGAATTTGATCGTTCTGCAATGCATGGTGTCAGGCGAGGGCTTGTGCAGTCACAGGCCCGTGCCGCAGGACTTTCTCTGCATGAGGTGCCTTTACCATGGCCATGCAGTAACGAGGTTTATGAACGGGCCATGTTGGATGCCTGCACAGAATTACATGAGCAATGGGATGTTGCATTGATGGCTTTCGGCGATTTGTTTCTTGAAGATGTTCGCGTATACCGAGAAATATTTCTGCAAGAGACGGATTTTACACCCTTATTTCCACTTTGGAATGAACCCACTGATAAACTTGCTGAAGAAATGATTGATGGAGGTCTTTGTGCAAGAATCACATGCATGGATCCAGAGAAATTATCCAGAGATTTTGCGGGTCTTGATTTTGACAGACATTTTCTGACTGCATTACCAAATGGGATTGATCCATGCGGTGAATATGGGGAGTTTCACACCTTTACCTGGGATGGGCCAATGTTTAAACACGCGATTCAGATCCAATCAGGTGAAACGGTAGAAAGAGAAGGTTTTGTTTTTACGGATATTTTGCCGAGAGAAGAAATGCGATGAGGATTATTTCGCTTTTACCCAGTGCCACCGAAATTATTTGTTCTTTGGGTCTACGAGAGGATCTGGTAGGGGTAACGCATGAATGTGACTATCCTGTGGATGTT
>CAYRXP010000134.1:0-5104 GCA_964428145.1 uncultured Enterobacteriaceae bacterium | reverse complement strand
GTTATAACATTGGAAAACACACTAGTGAAAATTCCCATGAGAATACTGCAACAGATTTTTTGCAGCATCTGGCTGCTGTTATTTCAGTGAGCCTGGAAACAAGTATTACCAAAGAACATTTGCAAAACCTTGGCCTGATAGATCCTTTAACCGGGGTAAATAATAGAAGATTCTTTGACCAACGCCTGATTGAAGAAGTCACAGGTGCAATTCGTGATACTGCAGACATTAGTTGTCTGTTCATCGATATTGATTATTTCAAAAAGATCAATGATAACTACGGGCACCAGATCGGAGATAAAGTTCTCAAGGATATCGCAAAAATAATACGTAAGCAGGTACGTACCACAGATGTCGTCGCTCGATATGGAGGAGAAGAATTTACTGTACTGCTTTCACATAAGGGAAAACAAAAGGCAAAAGAAATAGCAGAAAGAATCAGGGAGATGATTGAAAAATGCACGTTCATGGGTCCCCAAAAAGAAAAGATAGCAATCACCACGTCTATTGGTATCAACACGCTCAATATAAATGAACATGAAGGTGATATAGGTAATATCGTCAAATTGTTTGTAGAACGTGCAGATCGAGCGCTCTATCAAGCAAAGAATAATGGTAGAAATCGCATTGAATTTTATACAGGCGACTAGATTACAAAGTGTGGCACTTTTCCTACGGCCAGTGGTCAATATGGCTAACTGTTAAGTAATGATGCTTAAATTTAAAATATGCAAACAGGTCTGGGAACGGCATTAATCTCTTTTCTGATTGTCATTTCAACGCAATCAGTCCTAGGTGACGCGCCTGACGTTGTCCTTGAAGATCTGCAAGGAAATTATCATAATATCTCTGAGTATATTGGGCATGGCAAATGGACCCTGGTGAATGTCTGGAGTCCAACTTGCATCCAATGTGTTGTCGAAATGCCTGACCTGAATAAATTTCATCTTGAACACCGTGATACAGATGCGACTGTGCTTGGGATTACGATTGATTACCCTAGCTTTAAATACGGCAAGAAAGATCTCGCAACTGCCTTTATCAAGAAATACAGCATCACCTTTCCTATTCTCATGGGTGATCAGGATCTTGCGTCAGAAGTAAGTGGTAAACACCTGAAGGCAATTCCCACCACCTATTTCTTCCATCCAGAAGGTAAACTCGTTGCCCGATGGCCGGGAATCGTTAAAAAAGAAGAACTTGAAGAATTTATTCAGCAATATGAACCAGAAACAGACGACTGGTTTGAATAAGTTTCGCAAACATCTCCCTACATTTAAGGCAGAAATAATCTTCCCTTAATGAAGGAGTCATAGAAAGTGGCAATATTATTATTGCTACCATGCTTTATATAAAGGAAAAGCATTTTACTTGTAATTTTGAGATAATATAAAACGTATGAACCTCACAAAAACACAACAAAAATTTCTACGCAACAAGGTACATCATCTAAAACCCGTTATCTGGATCGGCCAAAATGGGATTACCGAAAGTGTTACTGTGGAGATTGAAAACGCGCTCGATCACCATGAATTGATCAAGGTAAAATTACGTGTTGGAGATAAGGCGTTAAGAAATAAAATAATTGAAGACATTTGCAGGGCAACTCACTCCCTAAATATTCAGAGTATTGGCAACATCGTTTCTATTTATCGCAGAAATGATAAACAAGCTGTGATTGACTTGCCGAATTAATTTAATCTACTATTTTTTTGCACCAAAACACATATTGAGAAGCAAAGGTTTCCGGGTTTGCCTGCTCATAGGCGTCCCATAACTCAAGATTCAATGCCTGCTTATCTTCGGGGTAGCATTCCTGATACTTTCGGATGGTGTGATAATCGGGAAATTCAAAACCAAGGAATTCCAGCTTCAGTTGTTTTATGTAATCAGCTACCTGAACCAGGGTCAGACGATGCTCATTAACATGGAATATCAAATCTCGGCATTCGGATGCCGTATAAAAATCGGGAGAATCAATCACACGCTTGATTGGGTCATGTTCTGGCAGGGCAAATATAGCCTGCCTACATAGGCGTATACCTTCAAGATTATCTGTAAATCCCTGCTGCTGAATGTATCTTCGGGTAGCAACAATTGCTTTCCTTGCACGTTCGCTATACAGACCGAGTCGCATGACACCATTTCCCTTTAACAAGCTACACAGAACCTTCCAGCCCGCTAATGGAGACTCAAGATGATGCAAAACGCCAAAGGCTTCAATGAAATCAAATCGATCAATGTAATCTTTTAGATTCATAATATCGGCTTGCATAAATTCTATATTTTCCAGATCCATCTCAGTTGCTTTTCGCTTCGCATACGCCAGGCTATTCAAGCTCAGATCAATTGCGGTAACATTTTCGTAGAGGAACCTGCGTGCATCTCTAATAGGTTGCAGACCCGTACCACAACCTGCGACCAGAATATTGACCCTGTCAGGCAAATTGTTATTTATCTGCTTTGAACTGGGAAACAATGAATGAAGATATTCAGTTAAGGTCGTAGTTTCAGGATGATCACAGTAAAGCCATCTTGGATAAGGATTTTGCTCATACTGCGCTTGAACAATAGAAGACGTTTCGTCAGAGATACTCGTTAATTGCTTAATGTTCTGTCTCAGATCATTTTCGACCAGGGGTTCTGTAATCTGTCGTTTGAAAACTTCCCTGCTTGATGCTTTTGCTGATGAAGAAACCATGTCCATCAGTGAAGTACCAAGATGCAAAGTGCAAAGCGGTCTGTAACAAGCATAGAGGAGTATTAAACAGAGTTGTTCTGAATTATCTTTAATATTCTCTCGAATCTTTTCCTCAAGTATTTTCAGCTTTGATCGTTCCGACTCGCTTTCAATATATATATATTCATTTAAAAAACATTGGTGTGCCAACGCTGATAGAAAACGCTCAATATTGGTCCCTGATGAATGTCTCTCCAAAATAGATAACTCCAGAATGAGTTTGCGTGAGATACTTAATATCTTTTCCAATTCTGGATCACAGACTTGTTCTCTTTCCAGATAGAGCAGAAGTAGCGGATCGATCAGTAATTGATACGTCTCAGGCGACAAAGGGTTAAAAACACTTTTTTCAATTTCATTGTGTAACTTACCTAGAGGTGTGAACTGTTTTAGAAAAATATTTACATTTTTAGCCAGGGTACCACCATCAACACGATCTAGTTGCATGCACCTGATTAAATCATCTCTTAATCGCTCATCAGTTTCAGTCACAACAACCTGTCCCAGGCAGTTCGCAAGATCTGCAATAAACATGGAATTATCTGCCTGCAATTGGGAAGCATTCCTCAAAAAGGAAAGTGCATCGTCCGGGTTTCCCGTCTCCAGTAGATAACAACCCAGATTATGATGCGCACCTGCAAAGCGATCATTGATTTCTATGGCTTTTTTGTAGGCTTCGATTGTATGTTCAATATCATTTTTATTACGATATACATTGCCTAAATTATTGTGAATCTCAGCAATATCAGGATTAATTTCCAAGGCGGCCTGGTAGGCATTAATAGCGTCATCCAGTCTGTCCATTGATTTGTATATCATGCCGAGCATGATGTGGGGCTCTACAGAATGATTATCCAGTGAGATTGCTTTTTTAAGCGTGGTGATTGCAGGTAGAAAATCCTGCTGCTGTCGATACGTCTCGGCCTGTGCACAATAGAAAGCACCATTCCGGCTATTGATAGATATTGCCTTATTAATATATTTATGAGCACGCTCCAAATTTTGCAGTTGATTATTGAGTACTGCCAATAAATAGTTAATCTCAGCATTCTCAGGATCTACTGAATACGCCTGTTCATAGATAATTAATGCCTGATCAAGGTGACCTGAACGATGATATTCCATCGCGGTCTTCATCATATGACTCTGCTGTTCGGCTGATTGCTTTGAAGTATGCCTGTGACTATTTTGACGACGCTGTTTTCTGGCCATTATTTTTTTTATTGCAACAATTATTTTTACCAAGGGAGCAGATAAGCTAAACCTTATTGAGTACCTTATCCATCATCCTGGCTGAAAGAACACGTTTCAGGGTTCCAAATAAATAGGTTGGAAATGTAATGTAATAGTGGGATTTTGGTTTTTTACTTTCCAGGGCATGTAACACCTTATCAAACACAGCTTCAGGCCCCAATGTGAAAGGAACCACCGGGCCCTCAGTACTCAATCGTTCTTCCAGTCTTTTGTAGGCCCTTTTGAAGGGACTGCGTTCAACAGAGATATTTTCCTTAAAAGCGACCAGGGCATTTTTTCTGAATCGACTCTCAATTGGACCAGGCTCAATGAGTGAAATATGAATATTTGTATCGACAAGCTCAAGGCGCAGGGTGTCAGTTAAGCCTTCCAGTGCATATTTAGTCGCGTTATATGCACCTCGAAATTTCAGGGCTACAAAGCCAAGTACCGAACTATTCTGAATGATTCTTCCATACCCCTGCCTCCGCATGACGGGAAGCACCAGATTAGTAAGTTCATGTGTCCCAAACAAATTCACTTCAAATTGTTGCCTTAATACGTCTCTGCTTAAATCTTCAACTGCTCCTGGCTGACCATAAGAACCATTATTAAACAATGCATAAATTTCCCCTCCGGTCCTTTGTAAAATTATTTCAAAGGCAGAATGTATAGAAGCCGAATTCGACAAATCCAATTGAACTGATTCCAACCCCGACTCAATCAAGGCATCGACATCACACTTTTTACGGGCCGTCGCGAATACACGTTATCCTTTTTCTTTCAATCCCTCTGCGACAAAACGACCAATTCCGGATGAACACCCTGTAATTATCACATTGCGCTGCTTCATAATTTCCTTACCGAGAGTATCTGGCGACATGCTTCAAACAAGTTTGTAAACATTTCCAAAATGCTGATTTTAAACTCGCAAAGTTTGGCAGACATTTTTTTATCGGGCCGATTCATTCATTTAAAAAGAATCATATTCTTTAAAATTAAGGAGATAGATTTTAATCTTGATAATCCTCATTATGTATTTTTATCAGTCATAACAATTCAGATGAAAAAATCCTTTCCACAAGGCTATCATGAGTTTTAAAATCACACTATAATCAAGAAGTTACAAAA
>CAYRXP010000133.1:3599-5125 GCA_964428145.1 uncultured Enterobacteriaceae bacterium | reverse complement strand
GATGCGGACTGATCTGATATTGACTCATATATGCAGGCAGTTTCCTATATCATTTAGTCTGGTTTCTTCGCTCAAGAATGGGTTAAAACTTCTTAGGGAATTAATCAATCTGCAGACCATGCGTTGTCATCCAGCCGACCGTGCCACCGTGTTTGGTACACAACTTCGGGAACAACTGGCTACTTGTAAGTTTGATTCAGAAAGAGAGCAAACCATGATAACTGCAATACTGGAAGCAGAACTGGGAATGGCCTTGACCAGCGCAACATTGAAGCGTCAGGTATTGGAGGGCGAGTCGCCTTCAAAAAGTGAGTGTCAATCCTGCGCAGACTGGTTGGATAAACCAGTCAAACTGGCTGCTTATATCAGTGCAGCAATTATTCCGCAATCCTATGCAAAATTGAAAATTTCATTATGCCCCTGTGAAGAGTCAGGACTTTGGTCGCATCTAAGTAAGACACCACTGTCAGCATCACTTCGTCGAAAAGCGCTTGAGAACGAAGAACCAAAATTATTCATTACGCGAGCGCATGTCAGTAAAATGTCCCGTTGTGAACCAACGGTGGATCATCAAACCGCAGAACTCACAGAAGGATTTGCTCCATTATTTCAGCACGTTGACGGTTCAAGCAGCATTGCCCAGATGTTAGCGCATCTCAAGCAGGCCGGTGCATCACAACAAATTCTGGAGGGTGTGCAGACGGGATTTCGGCAACTTTTAACATCCGAAATGCTGGAATTCGCCTGATCGCATGAATTATTTCGATCTGAATTGCCGACAATGTCCCCGTCTGGCAACTTTTCTTGACGAAGTAAAGGAACAATACCCGGATTATCACGCGAGGCCAGTGCCACCTTTTGGTGTGGATGATCCGAAATTGCTCATCATCGGCCTTGCCCCTGGAATGCATGGTGCGAATGCGACGGGCAGACCTTTTACGGGGGATCATGCGGGTATTTTGCTCTATAAGGCTCTCTATAAGTTTGGTTTCTCCAGTCAGGAAACGAGCATCAATGCGAATGATGGCCTGGAATTAATCAATTGCAGAATCAGCAATGCAGTCAAGTGCTTGCCACCTGCAAATAAACCCACAGGGGAAGAAATAAATATTTGTAATCAATTCCTGAGCGCAGAACTGGGAACGCTTTTGCCGGGAACCGTGATTATGGCACTAGGCTTGGTAGCACATAAAGCCATCCTCAAGGCACGCAATCTCAAACAAAAGGACTATCCTTTTGGACATGGGAATGTCGCAGCTTTGCAAAATCAGCAATGGTTAATAGATTCCTATCATTGCAGTCGATATAACACGCAAACACGTCGATTGACTGAGAAAATGTTTTTTGATATTTTCAAGAATTCACTCGAATTAATTAATATAAGTAATTGATTTTATTCAATTAATATGCCTAATATAGAAGGGAATAAGGACAAAACAGCTGAATTAGCAGAGCTTGGCTCCGTTTCATTCGATTCTGCTGCATTTCTTAAAAGTCTGACCAGTAAACCCGGGGTTTACCGGATG
>CAYRXP010000133.1:0-3499 GCA_964428145.1 uncultured Enterobacteriaceae bacterium | reverse complement strand
GCCGTCCGCAATACCTTGAATTTAATGAAGAAACTTTTCATGACCCGGCAATGCAATGACAGCTTTTTCGCAAATCGAACGCGTCCCTGTCTGGAATATCAGATTAAACGCTGCTCAGCGCCTTGTACCGGGTTCATCAGTCAGAAGGATTATGCAAAGGATATTGAACACACCATCATGTTTCTGCAAGGTAAAAACGAGGAAGTCATCGATAGCCTGATTATTCCCATGGAAAAAGCTTCAAAGGGCCTTGAGTATGAACGCGCCGCTCACTATCGCGATCAAATCAGTAATTTAAGGAAACTACAGGAAAGCCAGTATATTACTGCCGAGAAGGGGAATATTGATGTCATCGCCTGTTGTTACAAAGAAGGGATTGCTTGCGTACTTGTTTTCTTTATCCGGAATGGTTTGAATCAGGGGAGCCAAAGCCATTTTCCTCGAGTTTACATCCCCAAGACAGATATTTCTAAAACTGATCTTCCCGGACACACCGAAAGCACCTTTCCTGAATCAATATTGGAAGCATTTTTAGCGCAGTTTTATCTGAAAGATCGCGCGGTAAGCGGTATGCCCAAAGAAATATTGCTCAGCCATGAACCCGGAAACATCAAACTACTGGAAGAGGTTATCTCAAACCATGCAAAGCGACAGGTTAAAATTAAATGCCGCCTGAGAGGTGACAGGGCTAAATGGATAAAAATGGCAGCGGAAAATGCAGAACTTTCTCTGATACAACACCTGGCGAATAAAGAAAACAGACAGCAGCGCACAAACAAGTTAAATCAGCTGTTAAAACTTGAAGTACCTGTTCAACGTATGGAGTGTTTTGATATTAGTCACACTGCTGGAGAAGCCACAGTGGCTTCCTGTGTGGTATTTGATGCTGAAGGTCCGTTAACGAAGGATTATCGAAGGTTTAATATCACCAATATCACCCCAGGAGATGATTATGCCGCAATGGAACAGGCCATTATGCGGAGATACACACGTGTAAAGAAAGAAGAGGGCAAAATACCGGATATTATCTTTATCGATGGAGGTAAGGGGCAGGTCGGTAAGGCACAAAAAGTACTCGAGGAACTCCAGCTCAATGAACCCGTGTTGATTGGGATCGCCAAAGGACCTACTCGCAAAGCAGGCATGGAAACCCTAATCATTGAGCGTGAAAATAAACAAATACATTTGCCTCATGATTCACCTGCCTTACATCTGATACAACATATTAGAGATGAGGCACATCGATTTGCTATCAGTGGACATCGTCAACGACGGAAGAGGGCGCGTAATCAGTCACCGCTGGAGTATATTGATGGTGTTGGGCAGAAGCGTCGGCAAAACTTGCTGCGCCACTTCGGTGGATTACAGGGCATCATTTCTGCCGGAGTGGAAGATCTTGCCAAGGTCCGCGGAATCAATAAGAATCTTGCACAGAAGATATACGACACTTTTCATGAGAACCTATGAGTTTATCTAATGTTAATTTACCCAATGCACTGACGCTCAGTAGAATTATTCTGATCCCGGTTTTTATTATATTTTTTTACTTACCTGTAAGTTGGCATTATCTAGCGGCATGCGTGATTTTCGCTCTTGCGGCGATCACAGACGGGCTGGATGGATATTATGCACGCAAACTTGGACAAACTTCGGCATTAGGGGCATTCCTTGATCCGGTTGCAGATAAACTTATGATCGCTGTAGTCCTTGTTATGCTAGTAGAAGATGAACCTTCGATTTGGTTAGCATTGCCAGCTGCAATCATCATAGGCCGCGAAATTACAATCTCTGCTTTGCGAGAATGGATGGCAGAGCTTGGTGAAAGTCATAAAGTTGCCGTATCAGGTTATGGCAAGCTGAAAACCATTTGCCAGATGGTTGCGCTGGGTTTTTTGATCTTTCACAACCCACTGTTCGGCATACCGATTTATACCATCGGTATGGTATTGCTTTACATTGCTGCAACATTAACATTATGGTCAATGTATCTTTATCTTAGTGCCGCCTGGCCCCAGCTAAGGGATGGCTAATTTACCTGTCATCAATGAAATCCGCTTCGAGTTTCGAAGTTCCTTGACAGGGGGCAAGTCGCAGCTAAAATGTGCGCTCTTTTGCGGGAATAGCTCAGTGGTAGAGCATAACCTTGCCAAGGTTGGGGTCGCGAGTTCGAATCTCGTTTCCCGCTCCAATTTTTTTAATATTTAATTACTTAAGAGTAATTATACAAGATTCGCTGCTTATATAAGGCTGAGTGGCAGAGTGGTTATGCAGCGGCCTGCAAAGCCGTGGACGCCGGTTCGATTCCGACCCTAGCCTCCATTACCTCCCACTCCAGACATCCAGTAACGTCTAGGAAAACATCGTAAATTACTGAATTATAAAGAATTCAGGCTACCAGCATTTGGCGCCGCCTGCCGAGTTTCCTTTGAGGCCCGTGTGCGTCAGGGTCAGATTGGCGCAGTCGGTGTCCTTTACGGCCTGCCTGAGCTGCGGCGTAGCGGTCATGGTGTAAGTCGTTGCGGTGACGTTCGCCATGGAAATATTATAGACGCGGTCGACATCGCCAACGGCCAGATACGAGCCGTTGTCGCCAATCATGAACGTATTGGCAGGAAAGCCGAGCGCTGACAGCGTGGGCGAGTATTGCTTATTGTTCATGAAATACTGTTGCTGCCGATTAGCGATCGTCAGCAGCATGGACGTGCCGGCGCTGCGCTTGGCGCGGATAATGAACTGCGTGTATTGTGGATAAGCATACGCGACGATGATGGCCAGGATCACGACGACCACCATCATCTCGATCAGCGTGAAACCCATTTGGCGGACTCTGCGCCCTGCCTGCTTCAGCGTGAAATCACTTTTCATCGTTTTCTCTCGTTGTACGGTTGGTATCACGTCCCGGGCGCCGCGCACTAGTCCGTATCCTCAGCGATGTACCAGAAAGTCCTCCAGCGCGTCGAGACATCGATGGTCTGGATGGTAAGGTCGGGCCGCATGATCTTGTTGGGCGGTATCGACACGACCTCGGACGGAATACCCGGTGAATACAACTCCTGGTAACGGTCCGCGGTCGTGGTCGGCTGGTCAGGGTACAGCGGGTTGTCGTCGATGGTGTTGTAGTTGATCACCGATCTTGCGTCCTGCAGTCCCACAGTGTAGAGGCGCCCGGCGCCCTCGCTTGGGAGACAGGCCGAGGCGAACAGGCCGGCGTTCGGCAAATACGTCGTGAAAAACACCTGGCCATCGAGCGTCAGTGGAGTGGACAGAATCTTTTCGCCCTCTTCAAGCATCTCCAGCTTCCAGCCGTTCGTCAGATCGACACTACAAATTCCGCCGATCTGCAGACAGTTGGATGTCACATCGCCCAGGTTAAAGATCGTGAGGCCGGTATCGACGCCTGTGCCCGGGATCACGTTGCGGTCCTTGATCATGTAGAAGAAGTCGATGCTTAAATCTACTTTGTCGAGTGGGTCAGCCCGGTTTCCGGAACCGATCAGCA
>CAYRXP010000132.1:0-5150 GCA_964428145.1 uncultured Enterobacteriaceae bacterium | reverse complement strand
CGGACGGGATAACCGCTGAAAGCATCTAAGCGGGAAGCCCCCCTCAAGATGAGATCTCCCTGGGAATTTAATTCCCCTGAAGGGCCGTTGTAGACTACAACGTTGATAGGTTGGGTGTGGAAGCGCAGTAATGTGTGAAGCTAACCAATACTAATTGCCCGTGAGGCTTGACCATATAACACGCAAGCAGTTTGAACACAGTAGTACACAATCAGCTTTCTGAATTCGGTGGGTTTGTCCGATAGGATGAACCCACCAAAACGAATTGCCTGGCGGTCATAGCAAATGTGAACCACCCGATCCCATCCCGAACTCGGAAGTGAAACCGTTTAGCGCCGATGATAGTGTGGGGCCTCCCCATGTGAAAGTAGGTCACTGCCAGGCTCTTATTCAAAGCCCCTGATGTGAAAACATCAGGGGCTTTTTCATAATCGCCTGTCAGTGGATTATCTATGGTAGGTCATTGATGGGATACCTCCATGTATCCCACTCTTCGAGTGTGCTAAAGCACGTCCAAATTTGATCCTGCCAAATTTGTGCCAGGCTCTTAAATAATAAAACCCCATGACGAAAGTCATGGGGTTTTTTTGTTTAGGGTATTGGTATTGTGGCTAACTTTTGCATGGGTCATGTGACAAATTCTCCTGGAGAGAATTTGAACGTTGGAGCTAAGCGACGACGGCCCCGAAGGGGTGTAGCCCATGGATGGGCGGAATAAAGTAGGTCGTCGTTCTCGACCACACCCCTCAAGGGGGTACCGAGGTCCATGGTCTCCACGACATAAGTACTTCCTGTACATAAATTGACTATCATTGCTTTTACCGTTACTTTTACTCAAATTAATCGTTGTTTCTTGAAGGAAAAGATTGTGCCTAGTTATGATTATTATTGTGAGCTTAACGGCGAAACTGTTGAGGCGACACATTCAATAAATGCCAGTATTTCAAATTGGGGAGAACTTTGTTTTGCCACTCAGCACCCGCTGGGTGACACAGACCCGCTGACGCCTGTAAGAAAAGTAATCCGGATTCCAGCCATTGCATTTCCAACTGGGAATGCAGAATTAAAAAATCATGGCTTTACAAAGCTTGTTAAAAGAGATGATGGTGTTTACGAAAATGTCACAGCTGTAGGTGATGAGAAGCGTTATATGAAGAAAGGGGATCCGTCAACAATTCCCCACCTGATGAAGAAAATAGAAGACTAGGTTATGATAATAGGACGTTGTTGCTTTTAAAAATCCTTGTACGAAGCGACTTTGTCGCCATAGCTGCGTTAAAAAGAATCTCAAAATGCTAATTTACTATGTATAAACTGCGCTTTTTCGACTATTTTTGCCTTGTTCCGACAGAAAATTCACATCGTACAAAGGTCTCTTATAGTTATTCCCATTCAAGTTCGATAAAGGCCTTTGTTACATTTCTGCTGTGATGCTGCTCATGTAATAACCATTCTTGCTTCTCCTCTTTTCCAATACTACTCACTGCATCCTCCAGAAACTGACCATTTTTAATTGCCTCCCGCGTGTCATATAGCAGCATCGTTAAGTAGGATTTTTCTGCGGCATATGTTTGCGGCCAATCATGACTGATCGTGCCATGACCAGGTATGGCGAGATTAATTTCCTTATTTTTTAATGTTTCCAGCACCGTCAGCCAACCTTTCAATTTTCCATCCAGTGAAGGTATGCGTTCTCTGAACACAAGATCACCCGTCCACAATGTTTTTGTTTCAAGATCCAGCACAGTGAGATCGTTGTGGCTATGTGCTGTTTGGTAGGAGGTTAATCGTATCACTCTGTTACCCAAATCAAGATCCATTGACTCATCAACGGTCAAATCTGGACCTATAATTGAATCTCTGTCGGGTGTTAGATCCAAATCTGCTGCAAATTTCTTCAGGAAAAAATCACGATTTTGGTCCACTGCATCAGCGAGTTGTATATGGCCGACGAACTGGGGGCCTTCTTTCAAGAAAGCCAGATTACCGAGGATATGGTCAAAGTGAACATGTGTATTAATTACGTAACATACTGGGAGCTGACTTATTTCACGGAGAGATAAAAGTAATTCGTGTCCAATAGTTACAGAGCCGCCCGTATCAATAATAGCAATACATTTTTCTCCTACGATAAAACCGATGTTGGCAATATCATCGTGTTGCGGGTGTGTAAATTCGACATGAACCCCCTGATGCAAATAGATGCCTTCCACGACCTGTTCCAGATTAAAGGACTCGGTATCACCACCGGCGCAGACTACAGAAATGCAACTCGAAATGGATAAAAATATGGCAATAATCGCCTGATCCCTGATCGATATTGGCTTAATGGCCGATGCTGATTGAAATCTAATACAAGTAGTTTCCATAATTATCAGTATAACGTTATGAATTAATTAACCTATTCACACGAGGCATTTTAACCTCAGGTAGTCGTACGTAAACAGTGTACCAGCAACAAAAATAGCATTGCGTAAGAATATAATTAATATTTATAACATATGACTTGTAAGCAACGAGATCATTGACTAGATTTAGTAGTAGGGACGATGATTATTAACTATTTCATAGACACCATTTCATTTCAGGGACTAAAGGGCCTGAAATATCTGACTTTAGGCCAAGGGCACGGTCGTGCCCGTAATCGTTTGACCAATGTAACTTTAAAGGGGGTTATATGTTTGAATATGACGAAGAAATTGTCGGGGCATTGCTAGAAGAGAGTGTAGAATTTAAGAGACTATACGATAAACATTCAAGATTGAAACAGGAAGTGAATAGTGCAAACGCAGGGGATATGCCCATTGAGGATATGGAGCTTGAAGGATTAAAAAAAGAAAAGTTATTGTTGAAGGATCAAATGGCACAAATTATTGAAGATTACAGAGGGGAACACGCTGCTTAGTGTTTAGATTCTAGATCTTACAAATAAATTATAAAAGCACCTTCCGGGAAGAACTCTCGGAGGGTGCTTTCGTTTTAGCGTTTGCAGTCAGTGGTTTGAGTGTGTTGATCAGATGGCGAGGCGAATTCCAATCATAAATAACATGCTGGCTAATGCAGGGCGCATGACTTTTTCAGGCAAATATGAGCCGAGATGGCTTCCTATGTAAATTCCTGGAATAGAACCAATAAGAAGATTTCCTAAAAGCATATAATCAACTGTCCCCAAGTGTGCGTGACCGAGGCCAGCAATTGCAGTAATCGGGACGGCATGCGCCAAATCTGTACCAACAATTGAAATTGCGCGCATTCGAGGATAGAGGAAAAATAATATTGCAGCACCGAGTGCCCCAGCGCCCACTGACGAAAGCGTGACCAAAAAACCAATTAAGACACCGGAAAAAACAGTCAGTGGTTTTCTGAGTTGTCTGTGAAAGGTTCTGATACTTGACAAGCGCTCATTTTGACTTAGTTTCTGTATTGGACCTTTAAATAGAAGAACCAATGATGTCAAAATTAACGCGATACTAAGTATGGTGGTGATGATATTGTCATAGTCTATACCTGAAGCAAGCATATTTTTAAGTACAAATATAGAGATGCATGCCGACGGGATGCTCCCCGCGCTGAGAAGTTTCACAATATCCCAATCGATAGTATTTCTGGCGTGATGAACAAAGATACCTCCGGATTTAGTTACAGCCGCATACAGTAAATCGGTTCCAACCGCGATAGCAGGCGAGATAGAAAATCCAAGGACGAGGATAGGCGTCATTAAAGAGCCTCCGCCAACACCTGTCAGACCAACGACGAAACCAACTAAAAAACCAGTGACTGTATATGCAATGTCCATCCGAAAACCAATGACTGACCAAATGAGAGTCATTCTGAAAAAGGGCTTGTAATGTATAGGCTCTTATCTATACTTAAAAGTAATTTATATATATATTTTTATAATATTAAAGAATAAGCGGATTAAGTTAATGAAACTCCAACAGCTCAAATACATATGGGAAGTCGCACGACACGATTTGAATGTGTCTGCGACCGCAGAGAGTTTATTTACATCTCAACCGGGGATCAGTAAACAAATCAGAATGCTTGAAGATGAACTGGGCGTTCAGATATTTCATCGAAGCGGTAAACACCTGACTGAAATTACACCAGCAGGGTGCCCTATTGTGAGCATGGCTGGGGAAATTTTAGATAAGGTCGAAAATGTACGCCGGATTGCACAAGAGTATAGTGATCAAGATAGAGGCACGCTCTCAATAGCAACGACTCACACCCAGGCACGATATCTTCTTCCTGACATAATTAGTAAATTTATCGGACGATATCCTGATGTCGCATTGCATATGCATCAGGGAACGCCCGTGCAGATATCCGAGGCAGCATCAAAAGGAGCCGTTGATCTGGCAATAGCCACTGAGGCATTAGAGCTTTTTGAGAATCTCATCATGCTGCCGTGCTATTGCTGGAATCGTAGTGTTATTGTGAAACATGATCATCCATTAGCAAATGAAAACAAACTTACGCTTGAGAAACTCGCTGAATATCCCATTGTAACGTACGTGTTTGGGTTCACAGGTCGTTCACAGCTTGATGATGCCTTTAATGCGGAAGGTTATGTACCAAAAGTTGTATTCACGGCGTCTGATGCTGATGTCATCAAAACATACGTGAAACTTGGCATTGGTGTTGGAATTGTTGCGAGTATGGCATTTGATCCAGAGATTGATAATGAGCTAGTCGCAATCGATGCTAGTCACTTGTTTGAAGCAAGTACCACAAAAATCGGGCTCAGGCGGGGCATCTTTTTACGTGGATATATGTATGAATTTATAGAGCTGTTCGCACCGCATTTGAATAAAGCACTGGTTGACAAAGCACTCAACGCCAAGACGAATGAAGAAATTGAGCAATTGTTTGCAGGTGTAGAGTTACCTTATCGTTAGTAAACAACTATCGTGGACGAGGTAAATTTATCCTCTGAATGGATTGCATAGAACGCATTAGGTTGTTGATAGTTTGTAAACGCATACGCCGTGGCGGCAAAAATATTTTGCGAGAAGCACAGGAAGAATAATGAGAGACAAAATATAAAAGGGGAATACCCATTTGATTTAATGAATAACTGCATCATACTTTTTCTTGATATTCAGTTGTTTATGATAAAAATCATGCGTTTGTTAAATTTCACAATG
>CAYRXP010000131.1:0-5158 GCA_964428145.1 uncultured Enterobacteriaceae bacterium | reverse complement strand
CTTAACTCTACCAGGGGTAAATGATCCAATGCACTGTCGACTGGCATGAGCAACTCATCCAATGCGTCATCACCTTGTTCCACCTGTTTTTCCACATTCTCCATTGTGATCATCTTCTCTTCAGTAAATGGCCCGATCGACAAACGACGGAGTGTACTGACGTGGGCACCACAGCCTAAAACATTACCTATATCTTCGACTAAAGTTCGTATGTATGTGCCTTTTGAACAGCGCACATGGATTTCCAATGACTCATGATCGAAACTCACTAAATCAATCTGATGTATCGATACGGGTCTGGGTTGACGCGCAACCTCTATTCCTTGATAAGCAAGTTTATACAGCCTTTGCCCATCAACTTTCAATGCGGAATACATCGGGGGTACCTGTTCTATGTTTCCGACAAATTGCGCCAAAACCTGTTCCAAATTCTTTTGATTAAAATCAGTTACCGAATGGGTTTCCAGTATTTCACCTTCGCCATCTGCGGTATTGGTGACGACACCCAGTTTCGCGACTGCGATATAGGTTTTATTGGCATTAAGAAGATAAGCAGATGTCTTTGTCGCTTCTCCCAGACATATTGGCAGCATGCCTGTTGCTGGTTTGTCAAGACTACCAGTGTGCCCCGCCCTGGCAGCTCGGTATATGCGCTTGATTTTTTGCAAGGCATCATTCGAGGTGATACCAGCGGGTTTATCTAAAAGTAAAATACCGTGAACATCCCGCTCGTGCGGCTTTCTTTTTCGTCTTCGACCCATTCGAGCAGTCCAACTAGCTTAGTGATTATCAATATCTTCTGAGTGCAAGGAATCTATCAAACTGGTCAGTCTATTTGCCTGTTCCAGGCTTTCATCAAACATAAATTGCAGTTTTGGAACAGTACGTGTGGTAAGTATTTTGGATAATTGATGACGAAATTGAGCAGCATGGTCATTCAGCATGGCCAGAACTTCTGCTCTATCCGATGTATCATCCTTGTCACTTTCTGGATGGTCCATCCCCAGACAAGTCACAAAAATCTTCGCAAAAGCCAAATCCGTACTTAATTTGACAGCAGAGATTGTCACCAGCGCCAACCCGGCATCCCGTACAGGCGTCTGTATGATTGAGGCCAACTCTATTTGTATATGGTCACCTACTCGCTGACTACGGCTAAACTCTCTGGTCATTTTCGATCAAATCACTCAGCTTGTTAAAATCAAATCGTGCGTGCGACTTCGATTCGTTCAAACACCTCAATTTGATCACCAGGCTGGATATTGTCATAATTTTTCACACCAATACCGCATTCTGTGCCTGACTTCACTTCATTGACATCATCCTTGAATCGTCTGAGTGATTCGAGTTCCCCTTCGTAAATAACGACATTATCCCGCAAGACGCGAATTGGATTATTCCTTTTAACAACACCTGTTGAAACAATACAACCTGCAATGTCACCAAATTTTGGTGAACGGAATACGTCCTTCACTTCTGCAACGCCAACAATTTGTTCACGCACTTCAGGCGCAAGCATGCCGCTCATGACTGCTTTCACATCATCGATTAGATCGTAAATAATGCTGTAATAACGAATCTCAATACCTTCTTCATCAGCAAGCTTACGTGCAGATGCATCTGCACGTACATTAAAACCGATGACGGCTGCTTTCGATGCAAGCGCCAGATTCATATCAGTTTCTGTAATACCACCAACACCACTACTAACCACACTGACCCTGACTTCCTCGTTTGACAATTTGGTGACCGCCTCTACGATGGCTTCGGATGATCCCTGAACATCGGCCTTGATCATGATATTGAGTGTTGAGATATCGCCCTCGCTCATCTTGTTCATGGCGTTCTGTAATTTAACCGCTTGCTGTTTTGCCAACTTGAACTCACGGTTCTTGGTTTGTCTAAGATCAGCGATCTCACGTGCCTTTTTCTCATCAGGGACAACGATCATTTCGTCTCCCGCATTGGGGATGCCGGATAAACCGAGTACCTCAATGGGAGTTGATGGCCCTACAGATGACATAACTTCATTGCCATTGCTATCAACCATTGCCCGAACACGACCATACTCTCTGCCACTCAGGACAATATCACCTTTCTCAAGCGCGCCACTCTGCACCAATATCGTTGCCACAGGTCCACGCCCTTTGTCCAGACGTGCCTCAATCACCGTCCCTGTGGCTGGTCCTTCTTCTGATGCTTTAAGCTCAAGTAACTCGGCCTGTAGGGAAATATTTTCAAGTAAATCATTAATCCCCTCGCCAGTCTGCGCAGAAACATTCACAAACTGAGTATCACCCCCCCAATCTTCCGGGATAACCTCCAGTTTGGATAGATCCTGTTTTACTCGCTCAGGATCTGCTCCGGCTTTATCAATTTTATTGACAGCAACAATAATAGGCACATTGGCTGCCTTGGCATGTTGTACGGCTTCTTCTGTTTGTGGCATCACACCATCGTCAGCAGCAACCACCACGATGACAATATCTGTAACGCTGGCACCACGTGCGCGCATTGCCGTGAACGCAGCATGTCCCGGTGTGTCCAGGAATGTTATATTTACTTTGTCTGTCTCCACGACATAAGCACCGATATGTTGGGTAATTCCACCTGCTTCACCCTCGGTGATTTTCGACTTGCGAATATAATCAAGCAATGAAGTTTTACCATGGTCGACATGACCCATAATTGTCACAACGGGTGCGCGCAAGACTTGCTCGCCACTTTTTTTCGCTGCATAGACAATTTCATCTTCCAACGCAGTTTCACTAAATAATTTAACTTTATGGCCCATCTCTTCCACAACGAGAGAAGCTGTAGCCTGATCAAGCATTTGATTAATGGTGACCATACTTCCTAGCCCCATCATCATCTTGATGACTTCAGTTGCCTTGACCGACATTTTTTGAGCCAGGTCGCCCACAGAAATATTCTCAGGGATCTCAACTTCCTTGATGACGGGTTCAGTTGGTTTTTCAAACCCATGTTGTGTTTCAATCGTCGGAATGACTTTATGCCTTCGTCTTGGCTTTTTCTTACGACGTCCAGATTTTTCAGAAGCGACGTGCAATTCCTGACGACCGTAACGGGTTGATTTATCTTTATCTTTTCCTTTTTTACCTGTTCGAGTTTGATTATCGGTTTGTTCCTGAGTAATCTTTGTCTGATCAGGCTTTTCCTGAACCGGAGTTTCTACAATAACTGGTTCCTTGACAGTCTCTTCGACAGGAATACTGTTTTCAACTTCTACAACTGCCGTTTCATCTGCTGCCAACTTAACTTCAGGCTCTCCAGACCCATCAACAGGTGTTCCCTCGATCTGATGTTCATTTGCTATTTCAGCACTTGCAGAATCAGCTGACTCTGTTGCTTCAGCAAGCTGTGGACTGTCAACAATATCTTCAATAGCCTCCGTCGTTTCCGATGGCAATTCTTCTTCAACTACTGGTTTTGTAAATTCTTCAATTGCACTACGTTTAACGTAGATACGTTTCTTTCTAAACTCAACATTAACTATTTTTGATTTTGTTTTACTCCTTCCCTGTACGCTGAGTGGTACTTTAATCTCACTGCTTGTCTTTCTTCTCAACGTAATTTTTTTTGTTTCAGCAGACCCCTTCCCATGTTTACCGCGTAAATAACTCAACAGATGATTTTTTTCTTCATCTGTAATCATTTCATCCGCAGATTTTTTAGGTAACCCAGACTCTTCTATTTGTTCCTGTAAACGCTCGACGGCGATACCGACTACACTTGCAAATTGACTGACCGTAACCTCAGGCATCTGCTGACCCTCCATCAGCTCCAACTTCAGCTTCTGTTTCAGCTTCGAACCAGGGGGCTCTGGCGGTCATAATTAATTTGCCCGCCCGTTCATTTTCCATTCCTTCGACTTCCATTAATTCATCCACAGAGAGCTCCGCCAGATCTTCCATGGTAGAAACACCTATTGCTGCCAACTCATAAGCCAGCGCATCTTCCATACCATCCATTTGCAACAGATCCTCTGCTGGATGTGCATCAACTAATTTTTCCTCGCTAACAATTGCTCGAGTTAACATTACATCTCGCGCACGTCCACGTAATTCCTGCACCAGATTATCATCGAACTCTTCGATATTGAGCATTTCCTCTTCTGGAACATAGGCGATTTCTTCAACACTTGAGAAACCCTCCTGTACCAGGATAAGGGCCATCTCTTCGTCAATATCCAACTGTTCCATAAACATCTTTTGTAAGGTCTGGGATTCCTCTTCAGCTTTCTCTTCTGCCTGTTCGAGAGACATAACATTGAGCACCCACTCTGTTAATTCACTGGCAAGTCTTATATTTTGTCCCCCACGACCAATTGCCTGTGACAGATTATCTTCTTCTACTGCGATATCCATGCTATGCGCATCTTCATCTACCAGAATTGAAGCAACTTCCGCTGGTGCCATGGCATTAATGACAAATTGTGCGGGGTTTTCATCCCACAGTATAATATCAACGCGTTCGCCGCCAAGTTCGTTAGAGACCGCCTGCACACGGGAACCACGCATACCGACACAAGCACCAATGGGATCTATCCTGGGGTCATTTGCCTTGACCGCTATCTTCGCTCTTGCCCCAGGATCCCGGGCACCATTGATAATTTCAATCATGCCTTCATTCACTTCAGGGACTTCAAGTTTAAATAATTCAATCAACAACTCAGGTGCTGTACGGCTCAAAAACAATTGTGGCCCGCGTGTTTCGGAACGAACTTCCTGTAAGTAGGCACGAATACGATCTCCTGGTCTTACTGCCTCTCTAGGTATCAAACCATCACGCGGAATAAAACCTTCGGCATTTCTCCCCAGATCCAGATACACATTGCCTCTTTCAACCCGCTTAACAACACCGCTCAGCATCTCGCCCACACGATCAGCATAAGCATCCACCACCTGAATTCTTTCAGCTTCTCGTACTTTCTGTACGATGACCTGCTTTGCTATTTGTGCTGCAATTCGACCGAATTCAACGGAATCCATCGGTTCTTCAACAAACTGACCAAGCTCGATATCTGGGTGGTCTTTCAGAGCTTCTTTAAGCTTTATTTGTCTGCTTGGGAATTCGAGCTCTTCATCAGTCGTCTCCATGACTTCCCAACAACGAAATGTTTCATAGTTGCCTGTTT
>CAYRXP010000130.1:0-5162 GCA_964428145.1 uncultured Enterobacteriaceae bacterium | reverse complement strand
ATGAGATTCACAGCATCATTGGTGCAGGTGCCGCTTCAGGTGGTGTGATGGATGCATCTAATATCATCAAGCCCGTTTTGGCTTCGGGAGAAATAAAATGTATCGGTTCGACCACCTATCAGGAATATCGAGGTATCTTCGAAAAAGACCATGCATTAGCCAGACGATTTCAAAAAATCGATATAACAGAACCAACCATTAATGAAACAGTAAAAATTCTTGAAGGTTTAAAATCACGATTTGAAGAACACCATCAAATCAAATATACACACCAATCATTGAGATCGGCAGCAGAATTAGCTGATCGCCACATAACTGATCGTCAACTCCCCGATAAAGCCATAGATATCATTGATGAAGCAGGTGCATCACAACAGTTAGTCACTGCTTCTCGCAGAAAAAAAACTATCGGTGTCACGGACATTGAAAATATCGTTGCCAGGATCGCGAGAATACCTGCCAAAAATGTTACTTCTTCGGATAAAGATGTGATGAAAAATCTTGAGCGAAATTTGAAGATGGTTGTATTCGGCCAGGACGAAGCAATCTCAACATTAAGCACCGCAATTAAATTGGCCCGTTCAGGTTTAGGAAACCCGCAACAACCCGTCGGCGCATTCCTGTTTGCAGGACCCACTGGTGTGGGCAAGACCGAAGTCACAAAACAACTTGCGGGCATTATGGGTATTGAGTTGATCCGTTTTGATATGTCCGAATATATGGAACGACATACTGTTTCTCGTCTGATCGGTGCACCTCCAGGATACGTTGGTTTTGATCAAGGGGGCTTGCTGACAGAAGAAATAAATAAACATCCTCACTCTGTTTTGTTACTGGATGAAGTCGAAAAAGCGCATCCTGATGTCTTTAATTTGTTACTTCAGGTCATGGATCACGGCACGCTAACAGATACCAACGGGCGTAAAACTGATTTCCGGAATGTCATTGTTGTTATGACGACCAATGCCGGTGCAGAGCGTATTAGTCGAGCTTCAGTCGGTTTTATGCATCAGGATAATAGTAGCGATGCCATGGAAGCCGTTAAAACAATCTTCAGTCCTGAGTTCAGAAACCGCTTGAATGCCATCATTCAATTCAACGCACTGGATGCAACAACCATTGCCAATGTGGTCGATAAGTTTATAGTTGAACTTGAAGTACAACTCGATAGCAAAAAAGTACTCATTGATGTCGATGAATCTGCCAGAAAATGGTTAGGACAACATGGGTATGACAAAAATATGGGTGCAAGACCCATGGCGAGACTCATTCAGGAAAAGATCAAGAAACCACTGGCCGAAGAATTACTCTTCGGTAAACTGGAACACGGCGGCGATGTGCTTGTCAGTGAGAACGATGGCCAAATCACCATAGAAATACTGGAGAAAGAAACAGCTGATACAGCCTAGCAGGATACTGAATAAACCTCCTATACCAATGTCTTAATCAATACCTTCGAAGTTACGCCGGTAGTTATAGAACGCGTGTTTAGACACGGGTAAATCATCGACATAACCTTCAATAAAGCCATGTTCCAGAAACCAATGGACTGTCTAGGTTGTCAGTACAAAAATATTTTCGACACCTTAATCGGTGATAGCAGAATAATTTCATTGTTATCCAGTTTGCGCATCATCGTTTCTGTATCAACACGATGTACTTCGCCAGTGAATACCAGATCGACACCATCAATGACCCCGATGGGTTTGGCTGTAATAAAGTTTCCAGAAGTGACTTTCACTTGTGCATCTTCCATCGGCGAGTTGGGCAGCCCCATGGAAAGTAATGCTTCAATCTGGATCCTGGCTGCACCAACGGCCTGCTTCACACATTTAATGGAAGCTTCATCAGTTAAACGTAGCCCACGCACAATGTGAGACTCAATATTCCTTTGTTCCTATAGCTTTTCAATCTGCAGTCGCGCACCAAATACAATGACCAGGCGAATCCCCAGACTATTTAAAAGGGTGATATCGTGCACAAGGTGAGAAAATTTTTGCGATCGATCAAATCGCCTTCAAATTGTAAAACAACTATTTTGCCACGGTGTGCGTGAATATAAGGCGCAGCAAAGCGAAACTATTTCACAAATTCAGATTTATTAATCAACATGTTTAATTACCATTTAAAAAATCCAAGCATTTCTATTCGTCAGAATATTTATTCAATCAGCGGGTTGCACACAAAAGTGAGCAATCATCTTCGTTAATATATCCAGCATCGGTGGGATTTTCTGCAAAGACAAATATTCATTGGCCTGATGTGCTTGATCAATATCCCCCGGCCCAAGAACCACGGTATCCATACCCATGGCATTTAGATAAGGACCTTCTGTACCAAATGCAACAGTCCCCGATTCTCGCCCACAAAGTCTTTCTGCTACCCGTATCACTTCTGAATTTGTATCGGTTTCAAACCCAGGAATACCATCAAAAACAGAATTGTATTCAGCACTGAGTCCGGAACCTGCGATGGAGTCAGAAACCAATGTCCTGAGATCTGCCCTTATTATTTCCAGATCCATCTCTGGCATCAAACGTAAATCGATGGTTAGTTCACATTCAGCACATATCCTGTTGGGATTATCTCCTCCACGTATGGTGCCGAAGTTAATTGTCGGTTCCGGTACACTAAAACGCGTGTCTCGAAACTGCTTTTGCAATTCTTCTCGCCAAGCCATGATAGCGCCGATGACGGTATGCATGCCCTCAAGTGCACTATTGCCCAATGCAGGGTTACTAGAATGCCCTGCCTGGCCTTTGATTTTAATCGATTCCATCAGGATACCTTTATGCATATATACAGGCATTAAGCCGGTTGGTTCACCAATTAATGCATATCGGCCTAATGATTTCCCGTAAGCTGCGAGCGCTCTTGCACCAGACATGGTACTTTCTTCATCCGCTGTCGCCAAAACATAAAGTGGTTGTCTCAATTCACTCGCATTGAATTGCCGCGCGACTTCAAGAACAATCGGAAAAAAACACTTCATGTCACAGATACCCAGTCCATGTATGCGATCTTCTTGTTCAGTCAACTTGAATGGATCCTGATGCCAGGCGTCTGCACTGTAAGGTACCGTATCGGTATGCCCTGACAACACCAAACCGCCCTTTCCCTCTCCCAGACAGGCAATCAGATTAAACTTTTCCGGGGCAGTAGCCTCAGTAGCGATTGGCAATAATTCTACCTTAAAACCTATCCCTTCCAGCCAACCTGCCAAGAGCTCAACCACATCACGGTTGCTTTGATCCAGTAGTGGATCGGTACTGCTCACAGAAGGTGCAGCCACCAACTGTGAGAAACTATCAAGCATCTCCGGAATTTGTTTGTTCATTTGGATTCCCCATTCAAACAAGCTATCTTTTGCCTGAGATATTTTTTCTGGCATACTTTTTTTCAAGCATGCTTTTTTACGGGCAATGACAGCTTTTATAATGTACTGTATTCTATCGCACCTTTTTACATCCTAACTAACTACCCTATCATATTCTGGAAATAACATGACAAAGCCATTAAATCGCTACAGCTCACGCATCACCCAACCCAGGTCACAGGGTGCTTCACAGGCCATGCTTTATGGTATTGGAATGACACGAGAGGATATGGATAAGCCGCAAGTCGGTATCTCCAGTATCTGGTACGAAGGAAATACCTGCAATATGCACTTGTTGTCCCTGGCTGAAAAAATTAAAGAAGGTGTCGTCAAAGCCGGGCTGATCGGCATGCGGTTCAATACCATTGGTGTCAGTGATGGTATTTCCATGGGCACTGAAGGCATGAGTTATTCACTACAATCACGCGACCTGATTGCAGATTCCATAGAAACCGTCATGAGTGCTCAATGGTACGATGCCAATGTTTCCATCCCAGGCTGCGATAAAAATATGCCCGGCTGCATTATCGCTATGGGTCGTTTAAACCGCCCTGCCTTAATGGTCTACGGTGGCACAATTAAACCGGGACATCGCGGCGAACAAAAACTCGACATCATCTCGGCATTCCAGAGTTATGGTGAATTTATTGTTGGCAACATCGACGAAGACACACGTCAGGACATCGTCAGTAAAGCCTGTCCGGGTGCAGGTGCCTGCGGTGGTATGTATACCGCCAATACAATGGCATCAGCGATCGAGGCCATGGGCATGTCGCTTCCATACAGTTCCTCTATGCCCGCCGTTGAGCCAGGCAAGATTGAAGAATGCTTAAACGTTGGTGAGGCAATCAAGAACCTGCTGGAAAAGGATATTAAGCCACGCGACATTATGACACGTGAGGCCTTTGAAAATGCCATGGTCTTGATCATCATACTAGGCGGCTCAACCAATGCTGTGTTGCATCTAATTGCTATGGCACGCTCTGTAGACGTGAAATTAACGATTGATGATTTTCAGACGGTGAGCGATCGTACCCCTTTCCTGGCTGATCTTAAACCCAGTGGTCAATATGTGATGGAAGATTTACATAAGGTCGGTGGCATACCTGCCGTCATGAAATTCCTGTTAGAGAACAATCTTATTAATGGTAATTGTCTCACGGTCACCGGCAAGACCATTGCGGAAAATCTGGCCGATGTTCCTGGTTTGAGCGAAGGTCAAGATGTCATTCACACGCTGGATAATCCCATCAAAGAAACCGGCCACCTGAGGATCCTGAAAGGCAATCTGGCACCGGGGGGTGCCGTGGCAAAGATCACCGGCAAGGAAGGCGAAACCTTCACGGGTCCGGCAAAGGTTTATGATTCTGAAGAAGACATGCTCAAAGCACTGGAGGACAAACAAATCGACAAAGGTGATGTCGTCGTCATTCGGTATGAAGGACCTAAAGGAGGTCCTGGCATGCCTGAAATGCTTACACCAACCTCAGCCATTATGGGTGCAGGATTGGGTTCTGATGTTGCCATGATTACGGACGGCCGTTTTTCAGGTGGCTCCCATGGTTTCATCATTGGCCACGTCGTGCCGGAAGCCCAGGAAGGTGGGCCGATAGCACTCATCAAAACAGGAGACATCATTACCGTAAACGGAGTAACGAATGTAATCAATGTTGATCTATCTGATGAAGAACTGATATTAAGAAAAGAATCCTGGGAAATGCCTCCATATAAGGCATCAAGAGGCACACTTTATAAATACATCAAGAATGTAAAATCTGCTTCGGAT
>CAYRXP010000129.1:0-5185 GCA_964428145.1 uncultured Enterobacteriaceae bacterium | reverse complement strand
CATAGTTTGACACAAGTTGTTAACTACGGATCTTCATTATTGAATCTCGGTAACGGGAATGTTAATCAGTCATGGTATTAGGGATGATGAATAATATAAAAAAATATTTGTGCATTATCACAATGCAATTAGCCATTGCGTATAGTGTGCCGGTTTTATCTGCTGCAACTGATGTATTGGATACAGATGAAATCACCAACGCGGATATAAACACATTAGTTGAAGATACAGAAGTGTTTAATACCATTGGAATGGGCATTGCTTTATCCATTGCTCAATGTGATGGCAAAGACATATGTGATCCTACTGTTGGTGAAAACGAAATTGGTCAGCTTATTGAAGCCCTGGACAAGCGCATTGAAGGTGTTGTGTCTAGACAGCAAGATAATGAAGAAGATATGAGTAACATCATTACCGCATATATCGATACGAGGGAAAAATATACTGACTACATGGAAAGGCTAGGCAAAATTGCCAGGCCTGAGATACCTCAGGAAGAATTTGTTAAGGAAGACCTCTTCAGCAGCGAAGATGCTTTGACCGAAGATGAATACAGTGCTTTTGATGATTTCGAAGAAGATCTTGAAGATGATGAAGAGTTGGATGAATTTGAAGATGATTCCAATCCAGATGAATTCTGATTTCTAGATTATTCAATAATTATTTCAAACTTTAAGAATTCCCGTGAGTTCTCAGCCTCTATTTTATAAAAATATTGTTCCATTAAATAAAGATGTACATGGAGACTGGAGTATTGAAGCAGTCAGTAATTATAAACATACATCAGATACAAATAGTTTATATATTGCTGCCAT
This sequence comes from uncultured Enterobacteriaceae bacterium, assembly GCA_964428145.1. Lineage (GTDB taxonomy): Bacteria > Pseudomonadota > Gammaproteobacteria > Eutrophobiales > Eutrophobiaceae > SMWN01. Next base: position 4,370 of record CAYRXP010000129.1, on the reverse strand, counting down.
TGAATTTATTAAGGCAGCAAATGAATACCCAATCGTCTTTGGAATTGGCAATGATGACTCTGTATTCCCGGCTGTTATATTGGGTTTAAGGAAAAATGAAAATCTTTATGTCAATAATAAAGGTAAATGGTTGGCGAATTACGTCCCTGCTTATGTCAGGCGTTATCCATTTATATTAGCAACAGGCGAAGAAGCATCAGGTAATTTTACAGTTTGTATTGATGAGGATTGCCCAGGTTTTAACAAGAAGGGAAAAGGAACAAAATTATTTGATAAGGATGGAAATGAATCTGAATTGTTGAATAATTCCGTAGAGTTTTTAAAGGAATATCAGAATCATATTCAACTAACGACACTATTTTGTAATAACATCAAGGAACTTGGACTTTTAGAGCCAATGAAAGCCGATGTTAAATTGGCTGATGGAGAAGAAATTACTTTAGGCGGTTTTATGGGGGTTAACAGGGAAAAACTGAAGGCTTTAGATTCAGAAAAATTGGTTAATCTGATTAAAACAGATCAAATGGAATTAATTTACGCACATCTGATTTCCTTGGGGAATATTGATTCGTTAATGGCTAAGATGAAATCATAGCCTCATCAAATGCACTTAATCTCTTAGGGTATAATCCCCCGCTGCTTGCAGCACATTGTCATTCCCGCGAAGGCGGGAATCCAGTAGTTCGACTGGACTCCCGCCTTCGCGGGAGTGACGATCAATACTCCCTCGGAATGACAACCCGGGTTATTTTTTGGATGTTGTAGGGTCTTCTCCTATCGTTTTTCCTTCATGTTCATCTTTAGGCCCGTATTTTTCTACATATTCAGCAATAAGCTGATTTGCCGAGGTCAACTCCTCACTGGAAAGATTAGATTTTGCCTTTTCAATCATATTCATTGATTTTTCATGTTTGTGGACAGCGCCAACACTGTACCAGACATAAGCAAATTCTAAATCTTTGGGCACACCATTACCTCTGGTATAAAGATCAGCAAGTTTATACATGGCGACGGCGAGACCCTGTTCCGAGGCCCTACGAAACCACTCTCCAGCTTGTTCATAATCCTGTTCCACACCTTGACCTTTCATATACATGACGCCTAAATAGTACTGAGCTATTTTGTCATCCGACGTATTTGCCAATGAAATCATAGTGTTATATGCGGTTTCATAATCACCCTGCAGATAGGCGTAGGCACCATCATTACGATCTGCATGGGCAGTTTGGACACCTAGCAGTATCAAAAATATTACGGAATAAATCTTTTTCATTCGACCACCTGTAGTTGGACTGTTTGTCATTTTTTCGTACTATGTGCGGCCTGTTGAGGTGTCTCCACGAAGATTTAAAAGGGCCGCTACGGTAGTTGGAATCACGAAGTGCGAGATTGTTTCATGTGCTCCTCAAAATGTAAATATATAGGCTATTAAATGACTGATTTTAGAGTTTTCCGGGTATATCAAGAAGGTGGGAACATTCAGGGTAAGCTGGAACACTCCAATGTAAATGATCTTTCGCCTGGGGAAGTGGTCATCAAAGTCACTTATTCTAGTGTTAATTATAAAGATGCACTGGCCGCGACAGGTGCGGGCACGATTCTTCGCCGATTTCCATTGGTAGCAGGCATAGATGCAGCTGGTTATGTTGTATCGTCTGATAATAAAGATTTTAAAGAAGGTGACGCAGTATTAGTCGCCGGATACGATTTTGGGTCAAACCATGACGGCGGATATGCGGAGTATGCGCGCGTCCCCGCGGAATGGGTGATTCCATTACCTGAAAACATGTCTCCTAAACAAGCGATGTCAATTGGTACGGCTGGTTTTACTGTTGCGCTGTGTGTGAAAAGACTGGAAGAAAACCTTCAGAAACCTGAGCATGGACCTTTTGTGATAACGGGTGCAACGGGTGGCGTCGGTAATTTTGCCATCGATATATTATCGGGTCTTGGTTATGAAGTCGTTGCTGTAACCGGCAAGCAAAACGAAAAGGATAAATTACTGGCACTTGGCGCGAGTGATGTACTCGACAGAAATGAAATTGATTTTACCGGTACTGCACTTGAAAAAGGATTATGGGGGGGCGCAATTGATAATGTCGGAGGTGATATACTTGGCTGGTTGACCAGGACGATAAAACCATGGGGCAATATTGCTTCTGTAGGTATGGCAGGGGGGAGTCATTTAAATACCACTGTCATGCCATTTATATTGCGTGGTGTCAGTTTATTGGGAATTACGTCATCGGGTTGTCCAACAGAAATACGTCATCAATTATGGCATCGCTTAGCAACGGATTTGGCACCTGCTCATATTGATAGCATTGTTTCTCGAGTTGCAGGATTGGATGATCTGCCGGAAATTTTTGATACCTTACTGGCAGGTACTTCAACGGGCCGAACGATTATTAAAATTGCGGAATAGGAAGATAGTTTTTATATGATAGCAAGAACGCTATATGACAAATTGTGGGATGACCACGTGGTTCATGAATTTAGTGATGGATCTGCGCTTATCTATATAGACAGGCAACTCCTCCATGAGGTCACTTCACCTCAGGCATTTGAAGGTTTAAAAATGAACGGCCGGAAACCCTGGCGTATTGATGCCAATTTGGCCGTGCCTGATCATAATGTACCAACACATCATCGCAATCAGATAGATGATCCAGTTTCTAAATTACAATTGGATACACTGGATGAAAATTGTAAGGAAACAGGCATTACAAAATTTGAAATGAATGATCCGCGACAGGGTATTGTTCATATTATTGGTCCCGAGCAAGGTGCTTCCTTACCCGGTATGACCATTGTTTGTGGCGATTCTCATACATCAACAAACGGTGCCCTGGGGGCATTGGCATTTGGTATCGGAACATCCGATGTCGAGCATGCATTGGCAACCCAGTGCCTGGTATTACGTAAGGCGCGCAACATGCAGGTGATTGTTGATGGTCAGGTGGGCAATGGTGTTACGGCCAAAGATATCGTTCTGGCTATCATCGGCGAAATTGGCACCGCTGGTGGGACAGGTCATACCATTGAATTTGCTGGCGAGGCCATCAGCGCATTTTCCATGGAAGGCAGAATGACGATATGTAATATGAGTATTGAAGCTGGCGCGCGAGCCGGTCTGATGGCCGTAGATAATAAAACCATTGCTTATATCAAAGGCAGACCTTTTGCACCAAAAGGTGAGGTGTGGGAACGGGCAGTCAGCGCATGGCAGGACTTGAAGAGCGATGAAGGTGCGCATTTTGATAAGGTCGTCAGGATTAATGCAGCCAATATCCAACCACAGGTCACCTGGGGCACGTCCCCTGAAATGGTTGTACCAGTCACTGGCAAGGTGCCCGATCCAGCACAGGAAACTGACAGTAGTGTCCGTGAAGGCATGCAGCATGCCTTGAAGTACATGGATTTATCTCCGGGCACAGCAATTAAAGATATTAAGATCGATAAGGTTTTTATCGGTTCATGCACAAACTCGCGCATTGAAGATATTCGATCCGCGGCAGAAATAATTCAGGGTAAGCATATCGCGGGCAATGTTATGTTAGCCCTGGTGGTTCCCGGCTCCGGATTGGTGAAACGGCAGGCTGAAAAAGAAGGTCTGGACAAGATATTTATCGACGCCGGGTTTGAGTGGCGTGAACCGGGTTGTTCTATGTGTCTCGGGATGAATGAAGACAGATTAGCCCCTGGAGAAAGGTGTGCGTCTACTTCAAATCGTAATTTTGAGGGTCGGCAAGGGGCTGGTGGAAGAACGCACCTGGTCAGTCCCGCCATGGCAGCCGCAGCCGCAGTCGCTGGACATTTTGTTGATATTCGTGAGTGTTAAAAAAAGATTGATTTTAAAATAATGAAAGTATTTAAGAGTTTTACCGGGATTGTTGCACCACTTGATAGACCAAATGTCGACACCGATACGATCATTCCCAAGCAATATTTAAAATCAATTAAACGAACAGGTTTCGGTCCGAACTTGTTCGATGACTGGCGTTATCTGGATGCAGGGGAACCAGGTGATGATCATTCAAAAAGAAAAGAAAACCCTGATTTTGTTTTAAACCAGGCCCGCTATAAAGAAGCACAAATCTTGCTTGCCCGTGAAAATTTTGGATGTGGTTCATCACGTGAGCATGCTGTCTGGGCCTTTCTGGATTATGGGTTTAGTGTGGTGATTGCACCGAGTTTCGCGGATATTTTTCATAGTAATTCATTCAAGAATGGGCTTTTGTCTATCACGCTTGATGGCGATGTCATTGACAAACTGTTTGAGTCGATATTAGCGACAGATAATTATGAACTGACCATTGACTTGGAAAATCTTACCGTCTCTACGCCAGAGGGTGACAACTATCACTTTG
>CAYRXP010000128.1:1552-5269 GCA_964428145.1 uncultured Enterobacteriaceae bacterium | reverse complement strand
TTAAGATGAAAATAATGAAAATTGCTTTGAAATTTGCTGCTTTGTCAGTATTACTGGTATCTTTCAATGCAACGGCTGAAGAGCATGTGGTTGCCGCTGGTGCGACCAACTTTACCCCGCTGCATTTATTTATAAAACCTGGGGATACTGTCAAATGGATAAACATGACTATCCATGATTCGCAATCTATGGAAGGTCTGATCCCTGAAGGTGCAGAACACTGGAAATCCAATATTGGCCAGGAGATTGCGGTGACGTTGGATGTAGAAGGTGTCTATATCTACAAATGTAACCCACATTTCGCTAATGGCATGGTGGCTGCCATCATTGTTGGCGAAGCGAACAATATGGATCAACTTGATAATAATGCCAAAGGTAGGGAGAAGGGCGTCATCTTCAAGCTGAAAAAGAAACTTAAACTTGCAGCAAAATAAGATCCAGTAACGGCCTATAAAAATGATTAACTTCAATAATGATGCTAAACGATCAGGGCGAAAGTATTTTGTCCTGATCCCAATCCTGATCCTCGGATTGACCAGTAACATTGCGATTGCTGATGATTCTAAATACAGGGAACGACCTGTTCTGAAAGTGTGTGCCGATCCTGAGTTGATGCCGTTTTCCAATAAAAATGAAGAAGGCCTGGAAAACAAGATTGCTGAGTTATTAGCCAAAGAGCTCGGGGCTGAACTCACATATGAATGGTTTCCACAGCGAATGGGTTTTATCCGTAACACGCTACGTTCTGAAGAAAATGGTGTATTCAAATGTGATTTGGTTATGAGCGTGCCGGAACATTTTGAACTGGCGGCTACAACCAAGCCATATTACGCTTCAACCTATTCATTAGTGTATGTTAAGGGAAGAGGGCTGGACAGTGTTACAGAACCGGATATGCTTGAGACACTGAACAATGAGAGAAAAGATATTAAAATTGGCCTGTTTGATCGTGGCCCGGCGCAACTCTGGGTTTTTCAGCGTAATCTGATGGATAATATGGTCCCGTATCAATTACAGATGGGGGATTCCAGAAAAAATCCAACTGAAATTATCTTGAGTGATCTGCTTGATGGAAAGTTTGATGCGACCATTGTTTGGGGTCCGTCGGCAGCATATTTCGCCACACAGAATAAAGATAAAGGTGAATTGGTGATACTACCGTTAAAGGATGATCCAATATTACCGGAAATGAAATTTGTATACAATATGTCAATGGCTGTCAGGCATGCTGATAAGGAATGGAAAGAACAATTAAATGAATTGATTGATAAATATCAGGAAGATATCAATGCTATTATCAGCAGCTATGGTATCCCTATCGTTGAAGTAATACCAAAGCCAACACCTAAAAACAATTGGACACCGGAAGATGATTAGTCCCCCTATTAGTTAGAAATTAAGAATTGATAAAAAAATGATTAGATATTTATTGCTCGTAATTTTCCTTTCAAGCTCATTATCAGCGCTCGCTGAAGAAACGGCAAAAGAAGAAATGAAGCCACAGGTTGGCTCATGGAATGATTCAGGAAGGGTTGACCCGGGTGGATATGAATTCTCAAATGCCGAAAATAAATTGTGGATGGACAACCATTTATTAAATATTGAGCAGGCAGTAAGGCTACACTATGAATTTGAGAAGACAGGCTCTTATGAAGATGGTTTCATTGACGATGTCTATCTGGATATTGTTAAAATAAATGAAGACGATACAAAGGATGTTGTACTGGATTTTTTTTCAGGCGAGCAAAAACAAATAGTCGCGCCGAGCAATGTGGAGAATGTCACGGGTAATCCGGTGATAGGCATATATCTACAGGGCGACGTTTACGAAATGAGCCGTTTTACTGATGGCAACTGGAAATATTTTCATCGACAAATTAAATTGGCGATAGCAGATAGCAATACCAGTGAGCAAGTGACAGTTGAACTTGAGGGGAAGCAGTATCAGAGCGAAAAAATTGTTCTCTATCCCTATGAAAATATTAATAAGAAAAGTCGGTTAAAAGAATTTTTTGATAAGCGTTATGAATTCATTCTATCGGATGAAATACCAGGAAAGTTGTATCAAATAAGAACAGTAATTAATGACGCAGAAAATCCAGCTGTCCCATTGGTAGAAGAAGTATTAACGTTAAAGAGTGCAGAGTTCGCTACTAAGGTTGTTGCAAAAAAGAAAAATTGATAACTGATCAGGGACAGGTTAAATAGTATTCTGACAAAAGAGGGGTGGTATCTGAAGATACCACCCCTCTTTTATTGGCTCATTTTTATTGAGAATCGTTTAATTTGCGAATGATAAAAGCGAGTTCTTAGTTAGTCTCAGGCTGTTTGTTTTTTGCGACTGATTGTATCTTGACTACGACCTCCCGATGTTAATTTTACAGCACAGAATTTAAACTCAGGAATTTTAGCAAAGGGATCCAATGCATCATTGGATATTAAGTTAGCCGCAGCTTCACTGAAAGTGAAAGGCATCATGACGACGCCTTTTTGCATATGCTCATCAGCACGTGTCGTCGCTGCAATTTTCCCACGTCTTGATTCAATCACCAGAATATCGCCTGTCTTCATATTAAAGTCCTTCAAATCTTCAGGATTGATCATGATGCATGGACCAGGTTCGATTGCATCCAGAACCCGAGAGTGGCGTGTCATCGTGCCAGTATGCCAGTGTTCCAATTGACGGCCTGTCGTAAAAATAAACGGATAGTCTTTGTCGGGTAATTCGGCCGGTTCTATATGTTCAGCGGGCACAAAACGACCTCTACCATCGTCGGTCGGAAATATACCATCTTTAAATATCACTGGCTCACCAGCATCACCTTCATTTTCAAGTGGGTAGGTTAAAGAATCTTCCTGCTCAAGTCGTTCCCACGTCATTCCCGCCATACTGGGTACCGCTTTACGAATTTCTTCAAAGACGTCTTGGGGGCCTTCATAGCGCCAGTCCAGTCCAATTCGGTTTGCTAGCTCCTGAATGATCCATAAATCCTGGCGTGCGTCTCCTGGTGGATCAATTGCCTGACGTCCCATTTGCACACGTCTATCAGTATTTGTGAAGGTGCCGGTTTTTTCAGGGAAGGCAGAAGCCGGTAAAATAACATCGGCGTAACTGCATGTCTCGGTAAAGAAAATATCCTGTATAACCAGATGATCCAACTTTGATAAGGCCTCACGAGCATGATGCAGATTTGGATCGGACATTGCCGGATTTTCCCCCATAATATAGAGGCCATTCAGGTCACCATCATGAATTGCATGCATGATCTCAACAACAGTCTTGCCGATATTTGGATCGAGTTCCTTGCCCCAGAGTTTTTCAAATTTTGCCCTTACATTCGGGTCAGAAACGGGTTGGTAATCCGGATAAACCATTGGGATTACACCAACATCAGAGGTACCTTGCACATTGTTTTGTCCGCGTAGTGGATGTAAACCGGTGCTGGGCCTGCCGATTTGACCGGTCATGAGCGCAAGTGATATCAGGCAGCGAGCATTATCAGTTCCATGTATATGTTGGGATATACCCATTCCCCAGAAAATGATAGCCGTTTCAGCTTTTGCATAAAGACGAGCGACAGTTTTTATTGTCTCTGGTTGGATACAACAAATTGGTGCTACTTTTTCAGGGCTGTAATCTTTAATGACTTTCTTTAACGCTTCAAAACCATCGGTGTGGTCTTTTATAAATGCATCGTTTTGCAGGCCTTCTTCAAT
>CAYRXP010000128.1:0-1452 GCA_964428145.1 uncultured Enterobacteriaceae bacterium | reverse complement strand
GTTGAAGTAAGTGTTCTGCATGAAGATACATCTCAGAGCCATACGGTTCGATCAGGATTAATTTACTGCCGCGATCAGTGGCATTCTTTATAAATGTCGCTGCAACCGGGTGATTGTCATTCGGTCGTGCACCGATAACCATGATAACCTCTGCTTCAGCTCCATCAGCTACCTGGTTTGAAACGGCGGCTGAACCTATCGTTTCCAACAATGCCGCCACTGAAGACGCATGACATAATCGAGTACAATGATCAACGTTATTGGTACCAAAACCGGTACGTACCAGTTTTTGAACTAAATAAGCTTCTTCATTGCTTCCTTTAGCACAACCAAAACCCGCAAGTGCCTGTGGACCTTTATTATCTCTAATCTCTTTAAGACCTTTTGCAGCAAAATCAAGCGCTTCTTCCCAAGTGACTTCTCTGAAGAACTTATGCATTTCGAGTGGATCGATCAAAGCAGGTGTTTTTTCTGCATCTTCGCGACGGATAAAAGGTTTGGTTAAACGATCAGCATGATGCACATAATCAAAACCGTAACGCCCTTTAACACAGAGGCGACTCTTATTAGCAGGCCCATCACGTCCATCAACAGATAGAATATGGTTATTTTTTACATTGTAGGTTAATTGACAGCCAACACCACAATAGGGGCAGACTGACTCAACTTGCTTATCCGGTTCGATCAATCCAACATTCCGTGCTGGCATAAGCGCACCAGTCGGACATGCCTGGACACATTCACCACACGCGACACAGGTGCTCTCTCCCATGTCCTCGTCCATATCAAATACAATCTTGGCGTGGCTGCCTCGAAACGCCATACCAATCACATCATTGACCTGTTCTTCACGACAGGCTCGAATACAGCGAGTGCATTGGATACAGGCATCCAGGTTAACGGAAATAGCTGGATGGGATAGATCGGCTTTAGGTTGTTCACGTTGTTGAAAACGCGGGTCGTAAATTTCGAACTTATTGGCCCAGTAGTCGAGTTCCGAATTTAATGTATAGGGTGATTTGCCCTGTTGAGGCATATCCGAGAGTAATAATTCCAGTACCATCTTTTGTGAATGGATAGCTCGTTCATTCTCACTGTTAACTTTCATGTCTTCAGTGGGCACACGACAGCATGATGGTGCCAGGACTCTTTCGCCCTCAATCTCAACCATGCATACTCGGCAATTTCCATCAGGGCGATAGCCTTCCTTGTAACAAAGATAAGGAATTTCAATATCGTTGCGTTTGGCAGCCTGAAGTATGGTTTCATCGCCATAGGCTTCGATATCCTTTCCATTCAGCTTGAAGGTGACAGCTTTTTCGTTCATGATTTCTGGATTTGCAGCCATTATTCAAATTCTCCAGGGAAATATTTTATTGCACAACGTAATGGGTTCGGGGCTGCCTGACCCAGGCCACAAATAGAGGCATCTTCCATTGCTCGTGCCAGTTC
>CAYRXP010000127.1:3283-5288 GCA_964428145.1 uncultured Enterobacteriaceae bacterium | reverse complement strand
ACAAAGCACCCAATGTGGGCTAGGATCACAATCAGTGCAGTTTGTCTCATATAGGTCGACTTTCCACCCATGTTTGGTCCGGTAATTATCAACATCCGGTGTTTGTCATCCAGTTGCAGATCATTAGGAATAAAAGTTTCAGTTTGCATCTGCTCAACCACCAGATGCCGGCCTGCCGATATGGAAATTCCTTGCGATGCTTTGAACGTCGGTTGATTCAGGTTTAATGTTTCAGCACGTTCTGCAAAACAGACAAGAACATCTATTTCAGCAACTGCAGCGCTACACCTCTGCAAGGCCGAAATGCGTTCACATAATTTTTCAAGCAGTTCGTCATATAATTGTTTTTCCAATGCCAGTGCTTTTTCCTGCGCACTCAGTACTTTGTCTTCAAATGATTTAAGTTCAGGGGTGATATAGCGTTCACTGCCCTTTAATGTCTGACGACGGCGATATTCTGATGGAAGTTCACAGGTTTGATTGCGGCTTATTTCAATGTAATAACCATGAACACGGTTATAACCGACTTTCAGGGTGGCAATCCCGGTTCGCTTTTTTTCACGTGATTCGAGATCCAGTAAGAATTGACCTGCTTCTGTACTGAGTTGCCTGAGCTCATCTAACTCGACATGATAATTTTCGGCGATGACGCCTCCATCGCGCACGGTCAGCGGCGGGGAATCGGTTATCGCATCACTCAGTAGATCAACTATGTCAGGAAAACCATCGACATGATGCCCTAGTTTTTGTAGCAAAGGGGAGTCTATGTCAGCCAAGATTTTTTCAAGGTTTGGTAGAACACCCAGCGTATCGCGCAATTGTATCAGGTCTCTTGGCCTGGCAGATTTTAAAGATATACGGGCCAGTATGCGTTCCATGTCCCCTATCGAACGGAGACTGTCGTGGAAATGAATAAATTGACGATTATGCATCAATAAGGCAACGGCATTATGACGCAGACCTAAAGTTGCCAGATCGCGTATGGGCCTGTGTAACCAGCGACCTAACAGGCGACTCCCCATCGCTGTTGATGTCGTTTTGAGAACGCTTAAAAGACTGTGTTTTCCTGACCCTTCGTTATCTGTCTCTAATTCGAGATTACGGCGACTCACAGCATCCAGAATGATACTGTCCTGCTGATGTTCAACACAGATTGCCTGCAGGTGTCGCAAGGCAGAACGTTGAGTTTCTTCCGCATATTGTAATAAACACCCGGCAGCGGAGATGGCCAGGGGCATTTCTTCGCAACCAAAGCCGGACAGCTCCCGAACCTTAAACTGATTCTTTAGCAACTCAACGGCACTTTCTTTATCAAAATGCCAATCAGGGCGTGTCGTGACATTACGTTGACATTTAACTTTATGTTTCAGTGCGCTGTCTTCACTGATGAGCAGTTCTGCCGGCCGCAAGCGTTCAAGCTCGCTATTGAGCATTTCCTGGTTCTCAAGTTGCATGAGTACAAATCGGCCACTGCAAATATCAATTGTCGCCAAACCAAACTTACCATCATTTTCTGAAATGGCGCTGAGTAAGTTATCTGAGGTCTGATCCATCAGTGCTTCATCAGTGACAGTGCCGGGGGTGATAATTCTTGAAATTTCTCTGTTCACTGGACCTTTGCTGCTTGCGGGATTACCGACTTGCTCGCAGATGACAACGGATTCCCCCAGTTTAAGCAGTTTTGCCAGATAGGATTCAGCCGCGTGATAGGGAACACCGGCCATGGGGATGGGTTCCCCTGCGGACTTCCCTCTGCTGGTTAATGAAATATCTAATAGTCTGGCGGCTTTTTTTGCATCCTCATAAAAAAATTCATAGAAGTCTCCCATGCGAAAAAACAGGAGCTTGTCAGGATGTTGTGATTTGAAGCCAAGATATTGGCGCATCACCGGGGTATGTGGCGTTGATTGATTTGTTGTACTTGTGTTCAAGGTTCAGGACTCGCCCAGTCGATCGGGGCTGGGTTGTCTGTGCAAGCAATGACCCATCATTCGGATTCAGTCCG
>CAYRXP010000127.1:1784-3183 GCA_964428145.1 uncultured Enterobacteriaceae bacterium | reverse complement strand
GGGTAACAGTAGCTGACTCTGATTTTCAGTAGGTTAGCATCCTGTATGCTTAGTCCTGTTGTTGAAACGGCAGAACGGTACATCAAATTATTATTCGGAATGACCAGGTCACCATCGATACTGCCATCATCGAGTTCGGTAAATATATTGCTGTCTGGATCCGGGTTGAGTACCTCGATCCTGGCAAAGCCATTTTCAATTTCTCGATAGACGACCTCACGCGCGCACATGACATCATCCGATGTTGGGTTGTGCGTATGTATTGCTGCCATGCTGCGCGCAAAGGCATTTTCCATTTCGCTGACCCTTGCATTGGATACCGCCCCGGTACGGGCTGCCTCAAACGCCGCGTAATTAAGCAAGGTTTTTGCGTGGTAGAGAAATGCAAATTGAAGTGCGCCAAATAACAGCAACAAGACGATAGGTGTGACGATGATAAATTCCACCATACTCTGACCTTTGTTTTGTCTACGCATGATACATTCCACCAAATAATTACTTTTGCCAGGGTGTCCCGGCTATTTTACTTTCCATCTCCAGGCTGGAAGCCGGAGCCGATCAAATTTGCGATTGAATTAACAGCATGTCTCGCCCTCAAGCTCAGGGGATCATTTTCCTCTGTATATTGCTGCATTTCAAGAAAGGTATTCGCAGCTTGTTTGAGCTGTATTACGCCAAGATTATGCCAGATCTTGCTGTTTTTTGGCTCTCGGATCAGCGCCTCTCGGTAGGTTGCAACAGCAGCATCGAGTTGGTTGGTGCGCGCATAGACATTACCGAGACGAAACCAGGGTTCGACTTCCCCGGGTATTTGGATGGTAAGCCGTTGGTAAGCCTTTTCTGCAGTTGCCCAGTCTTCATTAAGATAGGCCTTTTTGGCTTCTTGTTCCAGCTGGGTGATTTCTGAGAGATCTAGTGAAGGCCTATCAGATTGAATATTTAGCAGATTACACCCGATAAGATTGAGCGATGTTATTATCAGAAAGACCGGTGTTACACGCATTCTTTTTCCTCCCATAAAAGTTGTACATCTGGATTGAGGTTCAAACTTTCGATCGTTCCCGACGTCATCTCTAAAACCATACTTGAACCAAATGACCAGGCCATGCGCCATGGGGCGAGAGATTTAACAATTTTTTTGATTTGCCAGTGCCTGTCTAGAAAGACTAAACCGATTGGATAGACCATTCCGAACGTATGGACGGATGAACATGAAGTAATTAATAGAGCCTGATATTTTTGCAGTGGAGGTCTTCCCAACAAGCCACGCATTCTCTCGAAGGGATTGCTGGTACACATCACGTTTTTTAACAAACACTGGCGATTGTCTTGTCGTGATATTGTACCGACTTTCAAAACATTCCTTCCGCCATAAATTTCATGACGATTGGAAAACCAA
>CAYRXP010000127.1:0-1684 GCA_964428145.1 uncultured Enterobacteriaceae bacterium | reverse complement strand
ACCGACTTTCAAAACATTCCTTCCGCCATAAATTTCATGACGATTGGAAAACCAAGCACAATAAAGGTGACTGGAAATATAAAGAGAATGAGTGGACCGACCAGTTTAATGGGTGCTTCCATTGCCTGTTTTTCTGCTCGTTGAAAACGCTCGTTTCTTCGCTGTTCCGCCTGTACACGGAGTACAGTGGCCAAGCTTGCACCCATTTTTTCGGCTTGTATCATGGCACTGACAAAGCTTGTAACTTCGTTCACGTCCAGTCTGTCTGCCATGCGTCTGAGTGCCTCCGCGCGGGGTAAGCCTGCGCGAAGATCGCGCAGTACAATGGCAAATTCGTTTCGAAGTGGACTCTTAGGCGCCTTTTCCATGGCCTGTCCAAGCGCTCCCTGCAGGTTCAGGCCTGCCTCAACGGCCATGGTAATAAAGTCCAGATAAGTCGGCATGGCGCGGATGACAGCGAGCTCTCTGCGTTTGCGGGTATCATTTAACCAGATATCTGGCATCACAAAACCAAGAATTGTTGTGAACAAGACCCAGATAGGTTCACCGCCTTTAAGACCAACCACGAGTATCACGCCAAAGACAAAGCCAAAAAATACACTAATGACACGGCAAGCAACGAATTGCTCGGCGGTTAATAAGTAACTTACCCCGGTATGCTGCAGTTTTTTCTCAATGCGTTCCATGAACTCATAGGGTAATAATTGACAGAAGAAAAAACTTATTATTCTAATGAAGGGCCAAATAATTCGAAGACCCAGAGGCAGTGGATCCATATAAGTTCTATCTTCTTCCTGCACCATGGCATTCAGCAAATAAACACCAAGAACCAGAAAGAAAACACACAGACCGGTGCTGAGATATGCACCATCAAACCATAGCGGTTGTTCGCTAAGCAGGGTTTGTAATCTTTCGTTCATGTTATTCTAAATATTGAACCCTAAACGTCGATGCTGGTGATTTTCCGAATCATGACATAACCCAGGGTTTCCATGAAAAAGATAACCGCCAGTACGCCATAGCCGATTGTCGTCGTCCACAGTTTCTCCATGCTTTCAGGTTCCAGAAAATAAAGTAAAACGCCAAGTAATATAGGCAGGCCGGTCATGACGATACCCTGCAATTTTCCCTGAGCAGTCAGGCTCTCTATCTTGCCCTCCATTTGCTGCTTACGCCGTAATGTATCGGCGAGTGACTCAATGATTTCAGCAAGATTTCCGCCGATCTCCCGATTGATGCGTAAGGCCGATGTCAACATGGCAAAATCCGGTATCGGTAGACGCTTCTCCATGTGATCCAGTGACTTCTCAAATTCGGTACCGAGACGTTGTTCACGCATGAACAGTTCAAATTCCTGGCCTAAAGGGGCAGGTTGTTCCTTAACCAGACCTTCCAGGGCGATGTTCAGGCTGGCTCCCGCACGCATGGCTCCCGACAACATCATCAGTCCATCCGGGAGTTGTGCTTCAAATTTTTTCAGCCTTTTCTTACGTATTCTGGCGTACATAATGCCCGGCATAACAGCAAGAAGAATAAAAACCGCAGCTGCGGTCAGCAGGTCGCCAATCAGTAACCAGATAAGCAAGGGGATTACAACAATGGCAATGAGATTGATATAAAACAAGCGTGTTGCATCAACAAACATAAACATATCGGCAGCATTTGCGGAGGCACTTTCTGTGAA
>CAYRXP010000126.1:0-5337 GCA_964428145.1 uncultured Enterobacteriaceae bacterium | reverse complement strand
GACCCATCAGAACGGCGAACACCTTTGCGAGTTCTTACAACAACCGCATCATAGAGTTCACCTTTTTTAACTTTACCCCGTGGGATGGCTTCCTTCACAGTCACCTTAATAACATCACCAATACCGGCGTAGCGTCGCTTGGAACCACCGAGAACCTTAACGCACATCAGCCGGCGCGCACCGCTATTATCTGCGACATCCAGCATGGTCTGCATTTGTATCATCTACGCTACTCCTCTACTCTCTAGATTTCTTGAGTCTTGGTGACTACTTTTTGTAGCTTCCAAAACTTGTTTTTTGAAATAGGTTTTGATGCTTCAATAACAACCACATCACCTTCCTTACATTCATTGTTTTCATCATGCGCCATAAATTTTGTTGAGCGCCTGATATATTTCTCGTACAAAGGGTGTTTTACCTTTCTTGAGACCAGTACTGAAATGGTCTTATCCATTTTGTTACTAATCACTTGGCCCGTGACTGTCTTGGCTATTTTTTGTGTTTCACTCATCAATTATTACCTGTTGCCATCTCAGCGATTACTGTTTTCACTCGCGCTATCGTGCGACGTACACGTTTCACTTCACTTGGTTTACTCAACTGTCCGGTTCCTTTTTGCATACGCAGATTAAACTGCTCACGTAGCAGTTCTAACAGTAATGTATCCAGTTCTTCAGATTTCTTTTGTCTTAATTCCACAGCTTTCATCACATTATCGTCCTACTAATGAACGTTGTTTTCACAGGCAATTTGGCTGCGGCTAGTTTGAATGCCTCTCTTGCCAGGTCTTCTGGCACACCTTCTAGTTCATAGAGCATCCTGCCGGGTTGAATCTGCGCAACCCAGTATTCAACATTACCTTTGCCTTTACCCTGACGCACTTCTAATGGTTTCTTGGTAATCGGTTTATCAGGAAATATCCTGATCCATATTTTCCCGCCACGTTTAATCTTGCGTGTGATGGTTCTACGCGCGGCCTCGAGTTGACGAGCTGTAATTCGCCCACGAGTTGTCGCCTTTAAGCCAAATTCACCGAAACTCACTTTATTACTCACAGTGGCCATACCGCGATTACGACCTTTGTTTTGCTTTCTGAATTTAGTTCTTTTGGGTTGTAACACTTATCTATACCCGTCAGCTTGTAGAAACTTTTTCCATGGCTTCAGCTTCTCCGCTGTTTTTCTTGCCATAGTCAAAAATTTCACCTTTAAATATCCAGACTTTAATACCGATGATTCCGTAGGTCGTACTTGCTTCTGCAATTCCGTAATCAATATCGGCCCTTAATGTGTGTAAGGGCACACGACCCTCTCTGTACCATTCAGAGCGCGCAATTTCTGCACCATTCAATCGTCCTGCTACATTTATCTTGATACCTTCAGCACCTATTCTCATGGTGTTGGTTACTGCACGTTTCATTGCACGTCTGAACATAATTCTTCGTTCAATCTGTGATGCAATATTCTGTGCGACCAACGTGGCATCAAGTTCCGGTTTGCGAATTTCCTCAACACTCACCTGGGCTGGGACGCCCATCATATTTGATATGGCGATACGTAAACGGTCAATATCTTCGCCTTTTTTACCAATCACAATTCCTGGACGTGCAGTATGAATAATCACCCGTGCATTGTTCGCCGGACGCTCTATCTGTATACGACTTACTGATGCACTTGCCAGTTTCTTTTGTAAGTATTCACGTACTTTTAAATCTGTATACAGGAAATTAGGATAATCTTTGGAATCTGCATACCATGTCGATGTCCAGTCTTTAACAATCCCTAACCGTATACCCGTTGGATGAACTTTTTGACCCATTACACTCTTACCCTTCCGTCTCTGAGACAGTCAATTTTACGTGGCTGGTTCGCTTGATAATTCTGTCCGCACGACCTCTTGCCCTGGTACGTAACCGTTTCATTGTTCGACCCGCATCAATAAGGATTTCGGAAATCCTCAGTTCATCAATATCAGCACCATCATTATGCTCTGCATTTGCTATCGCTGATTCGAGTACTTTCTTTATGACTCTCGCTGCTTTTTTGTTACTGAATGCAAGGACATCCAACGCTTTTTCCACCGGCAAACCTCTAACCTGATCCGCAACCAGGCGCATCTTTTGCGGAGAAAGTCTTGTGTTACTCAATTTCGCTGATGTCGACATCATAAATCCCAATTATTTATCTTTCTTTAATTAACTTTTCCGATCCGCAAGGTGACCCCTGAATGTACGAGTCACTGCAAATTCACCCAATTTATGACCGACCATATTTTCAGTAATGAAAACAGGCATGTGGTCACGCCCGTTATGTACTGCTATGGTCAAGCCAACCATATCGGGCAACACCATGGAACGGCGAGACCAGGTCTTTATCGGACGTTTATCATTCGCTGCTCTTGCCGCATCAATTTTCTTTGCTAAATGATGATCAACAAATGGACCTTTTTTAATTGAACGTGGCATCTATTCTTTCCATTATTTCTGACGTCTGCGTACGATTAAATTATCTGAACGCTTGTTTTTACGAGTTTTATAACCTTTCGTTGGCACACCCCAAGGAGTCACCGGATGACGACCGCCCGAGGTTCTTCCTTCACCACCGCCATGTGGATGGTCAACAGGGTTCATCGCAACACCTCGCACTGTTGGGCGTATACCGAGCCATCTCTTGGCACCAGCTTTACCCAATGATCTAAGTGCATGCTCACCATTACCAACTTCACCAATTGTCGCACGACATTCGGTTGATACTTTTCTCATCTCACCTGAACGCATCCTTAATGTTGCATGACTACCTTCACGTGCAACTAACTGCACACTGGCACCTGCACTTCTCGCTATTTGTGCACCTTTGCCAGGCTTCATTTCGACGCAATGAATCGTGGTGCCCAGAGGAATATTACGCAACGGCAAACAGTTACCTGCCTTAATCGGCGCAGATTCCCCCGACATCACCTGATCACCTTCCTTGATTCCCTCTGATGCTATGATGTAGCGTCGCTCACCATCGACATACAACAACAAGGCAATGTGTGCTGTTCTATTCGGGTCATATTCAATATGCTCAACCTTCGCCACAATACCGTCCTTATTACGTTTGAAATCAATAATACGATAACGCTGTTTTGCACCACCACCACGATGACGTACCGTGATACGTCCATTGTTATTACGTCCTGACTTCTTGCTTTGCTTTTCAAGCAAGGGTTCAAAAGGCGCACCCTTGTATAGATCAGGCGTCACGACCTTGACTTGTGAACGGCGTCCGGCAGAGGTCGGTTTAGGTTTAATTAATGCCATAATTCAGTCACAGTACTTCACTATGCTCCCATGAAATCAATATCAAATCCGGACTTCAGTTTCACGTAAGCTTTCTTCCAATCTGGACGTTTGCCCGGTTCACGCTTAAATATTTTGTTTTTCCCTTTAACGTTGCTCACCTGAACAGATTCAACTTCAACATTAAAAAGCAGCTCAATTGCATTTTTAATCTCAGGTTTAGTTGCACCTTTAAGTACCTTGAAGACGAATTGATTGTATTTTTCTCCGACCAGCGTGCTTTTTTCAGTAATACGTGGTTCCAGCACAATTTTCATTAATTGTTCCTGGCTTAAGTTTCCATGGTTAATTTCTCCATGGTTAATTTCTTTTGCGCTCATGCCAGTAACTCCTCTACTCTTGTAAGAGCACCCTGAGTCATTAACACCTTTTCATATCCAATCAACACATAGGGATTAATCTCTTCAGTATCAACAACATCGACATGGGGAATATTTCTTGTCGACAGAAACAGATTTTCGGACACTTCCTTTGTCACTATCAACACATCACTCAAATCCAGTGTTTTTAATCGTGCCACCATGTCTTTTGTCCTCGGTTCAGCAACCGAAAACTCATCAATCACTATCAGCCTGTCCTGACGGACCAGTTCAGCGAGAATAGAACGCATCGCACCACGATACATTTTTTTATTCAGCTTTTGAGAATAGTCCTTTGGCTTTGCTGCAAAAGTAACACCACCACCTCTCCATATCGGGCTACGTATCGTTCCCGATCTGGCACGACCCGTTCCTTTTTGTCTCCAGGGTTTTCTACCGCCACCACGTGCATCCGAGCGCGATTTTTGCGCCTTGGTACCTGCCCTTGAACCGGCCATAAATGCAGTTAAAGCCTGATGGATGAGTGCTTCGTTATACTCTGTTGCAAAAATACTATCTGCAACTGTGACCTTTCCATCCTTCTTTTTACTTGTTTGTCTTAATTTTAATTCCATAACTAACCCTTCAAGCACGAGCCTTCACTGATGGCTTGATAACTACTTTGCCACCTTTGGCACCTGGTACTGCACCTTTGATTAGCAAAAGGTTTTTCTCGCTATCTACTCTGACAACTTCAAGGTTTTGCACAGTTCTTTTCACATTACCCATGTGACCTGCCATTTTTTTACCCTTGAACACGCGCCCAGGTGTCTGACACTGTCCTATCGAACCGGGGGCTCGATGAGAAATTGAGTTACCATGTGAATTCCTTTGGTGACTGAAATGATGACGCTTGATAACACCACCATAACCCTTACCAATTGTCGTACCGGAGACGTCAACCTTCTGGCCTGCTTCAAACATATCAACTTTAATTTCGCTGCCCTCTGATAGCCCTTCATCACCTACAATACGATACTCAACCAGTCCTTCACCCAAATCAATATTCGCCTTGGCATAGGCGCCAGAAACAGGTTTATTTGCCTTGCCTGGTTTTTTACTGCCCCAGGCAACTTGCACAGCACGATATCCGTCCTTTTCAGGGCAGGTGAGACGGGCAACACGATTAACGCCTGCCTCAATAACTGTCACGGGTATCGAGCGTCCATCTTCTGTGAAGATTCTGGTCATCCCCCGTTTGCGTCCAACAATTCCAATAGTCATCACCTTTTTACCAATACCCAAAATTTATTTATTACTGGATTAATTAAGTTTAATTTGTACATCAACACCAGCAGCAAGATCCAGTTTCATCAATGCATCAACTGTTTTATCCGTTGGATTTACAATGTCTATCAAACGCTTATGAGTACGAATTTCATATTGATCTCGCGCATCTTTATTTACATGTGGCGATATTAAAATCGTAAACCTTTCCTTCTTGGTAGGCAGGGGGATAGGTCCCTTTACCTGCGCGCCAGTACGCCTTGCTGTTTCGACAATTTCACGTGTCGATTGATCAATCAAACGGTGATCAAATGCTTTTAAGCGTATACGTATGACTTGTTCTTCTGCCATGATAATTACTCAATAACCTTGGCAACGACACCCGCACCAACAGTACGACCACCTTCACGT
>CAYRXP010000125.1:0-5392 GCA_964428145.1 uncultured Enterobacteriaceae bacterium | reverse complement strand
CATGTTCCTGCAATGTATCAAAGTCGAGTGGAACGTCACCTAAAGAAGCAGGCAGTATCCCGCCAGATGCGCCACCAGGGAAATAGCCATAAAATTTGTGGCCATCGAGCATGCCACCACAGTACTCATCAATCAATTCACGCATTGTGATCCCCGCTGGTGCAAGATGTACACCGGGTTTATTAATTCGACCGCTGACGGAAAATGATCTTAATCCGCTTCGTTCATGACGGCCTTCAGATGAAAACCACTCGGCACCTTTTTCAATGATATCCCGGACCCAATGCATTGATTCCATATTTTGTTCTAATGTCGGTCGTCCAAACAGACCAACCTGGGCAACATAAGGTGGACGTAAGCGTGGCAGACCTCGTTTGCCCTCGATGGATTCAATCATTGCTGATTCTTCGCCACAAATATAGGCGCCTGCACCTCGACGCAAATGGATATTGGGTAATTGACAGGGTGGATCTTGCTTTAATGCGGACAGTTCCTTTTCCAATGCTTTTCTACAGCCTGCATATTCATCTCTCAAATAGATATATATATCCTCAGCTTCGATTGCCCAATGCGCTATTAATGTCCCTTCAATAAATCGATGAGGATCCAGTTCGAGGTAATATCGATCCTTGAATGTTCCTGGTTCTCCTTCATCAATGTTGATAGCAATTAGTCGAGGTTTAGATTGCTGACTTAAAATGCGCCACTTTTGCCCCATCGGAAAGCCTGCACCGCCCAGTCCACGGAGTTTTGAATCTTCCAGTGTTTTGATGATCTTGTCTCGATCGTGTTTACCATTAACACAATCAAGCAATGTCTGGTAACCGCCAGTATTTCGATAGCTTGTATAGTCAATATACTCTGGTATTGCTGCGTCAAACTCTTTCTTATTTACAGCATTGTCTATTTTCCCCTGGTTGGCATGCTCAATCGGGTTTGTGCCAACAACGGCGACAGGGGCTGTATCACACCGACCGATGCATGGCACAGCTTGAATTCGGACATCATCTTTATATTTGGCTTCTAGTTGCTTAATGAGCTCTTTAGCGCCAAACATCTCACAAGTGAGTGATTCACATACCCGGATTGTTTTTGTTGGCGGAGGTGGCTCATTTTCGTTCAACACGTCAAAGTGATGATAAAACGTGGCCGTTTCATAGATTTCAGCCATTGGTAGGCTCATATCTATGGCGAGTGCAAGAATATGACGATTTGAAATATGGTGATAGTGGTCTTGTATTTTATGGAGGTTCTCAATCAACATGTCACGTGTGCGAGGCGCATCACCTAGAAGATGTCGAACTTCCGCCAAAGATTTATGGGGCGTAGTACGGCCTTGGACACGACCTTTTTTCCCACGTGTACGTTTCATGCTACCTTATTGAGGTCAAGTGTTTGTAAGATCAGGATTTCTCCCTTTCCATTACGTGCTAAATCACCTGAAAAACGATGTGCTTCGGGTCCAAATTTATTGAAAATTGAAAATTCTTTACCCATATTCGAGAGTTGTGTGAACAGCAAGCGCAAAAACTGTATTTTTAAATTTCCGTTACTTTTAAATGTAGCAGTAATATGAGCGGGTTTCTTCACTAGAATGATTGTACCACGTCGCATTCCAGCACCTGGGTTCTTTCCAGCCTTATCAAGTACAATAATTGTTCCGGCATGCATGCGGCTACCACAAAAATCACCTGCCTTACCGTATATAATAATCATGCCGCTACGCATTCTGTCGCCGACACGATCCCCGGCAGAACCAGATATTTTGATCATGCCATCAGTCATGCCAAAAGTATCGCCAGGTTTGCCAGCTCCGATGTGATCACCAGCATTGCCATTAATATCAATGCGACCACCGGACATATTGTTTCCTACCCATGAACCTGCATTTCCGTTAATTGTAATAAAGCCTCCTTGCAAATATGAGCCAAGAACTTTACCAACATCGCCATTCACATTGATTGTTCCATGGGACATATTTCTCCCGACTGAGACGAGCTTTTCACAACTACGATTGATCTGAATATTATTAGAATCAGACCCTGTCACACTAAAGAGTGTGTCCAATGCCACCTTATTTTTACCATAAGGCAGCTTCAGCGATTTAATTTCTGTCTTACTCAAACCAGCAAGATTGTCGGGAGTTAATTGAGCGACACCCAAAGTAAATTTTGGTTGAATCTTTAATGTAAAAGTTAATGGATTCATTTCAGTATCTTCCTGAGATAAAAATGATGCGGTCCCAAATCCCCGCCATAATTACCGGCACTAATGCGACAGATACCTTTTTTTAGGCCATAAGAGCAGACCGCTTTAATGCCAACACGCATTGCTTCGTTGATTGATTCTTCATCAAGACCATCAATAACAATTTCCAGAACAGAGCCGATCTCATCACTTAGTTCTGAATCAACCTGTCCTTTTAATGTAGGACAATAAGCTTCATTGGTTGATGCCGAAAGAAAATCATATTTCGATCCGACTTTTGAACCTGACCCGACAATCCCCCCCGGAAAAGCGGTAATGACACCTGAAACTTTTTTAATTTCTTCAACTGCTTTTTCACAAGCCAATAAAGCATGGCGTGCAGTTCTTGCCAGGACAAGAAAGTTTCCGCCTCCTACAGCCTCGGTTACACCAGTGGTATCTTCGCAAATGAATTCACCATGCATAACGGGTATCCGCCAATATCTTCGACCATTGATTTTTTTTGATATTTGATAGCCATCACCAAAATAACGCAGTCTTTTGCCCATGGCGATTTGTTGACCATCATGAATGCCAGCGTAACAGGCTGTCGTCGCCGTAGTCATAACAGATTGGCCTACACGCATCGGAATTTGTTTTTCCAGTTCTTTTATCGACATTGCGAATATCAGCAGTGAAATGCCAGGTCGACCATCAGGTGTTTCCGAAGGTAATAACTCTCTCTCAATATCTGCTTCACAACCGCAAGCGATAACTGATGAAGCAAATCCTCTGAGTGCGTTTGCTGCCCTGTGTGCCCACTTTAAGTTCATTGCCGTAATAATAATGCGTGTGGCTTTCATAGGGAAAGCCTCCGCAAAAGTATCATCGATATATACGCCGTTTATTTTCATTATATTTTATGTACAAGGTTGAACGATGATGTTGCTGTTACCATGCTCAACGATTTCATCATCATCAATCTTGAAATTACCCAGTTTGACAGTCATATAACGGTCAAAATATTTTTTTAATGATTGTTCAATACTCTTGTCATAATCAGGTCTTAGGGTGTGAGTACCACCAGTTACTACCTTGACAATCTTGCCATTTTTGACAATTTCTTCTCCGTTCTTAAAGACATAAAGTGGTTTTTCAAACATTTTTTCTTTATTTTTCAAATTGTTATACACAGTTATATCTGCAATGGCACCACCGCCTAAGTGGCCTCTGTGTTTCAATCCCAGACTGCGAGCTGGTGCAGCACGTGTCATGGTTGCGATTTCATAAAGTGTGTATTCGCGATCAATGCTACTTAATACACTTGCTGCCGCCGCACTTTTATTGATTGTTGCCAGCATGTCATTTCTGAAACTACGATCCATTAATAATCGGATTAAATGGGGGTAGCTTGTAAATGGTGCGCCATTTGGATGATCGGTTGTCAGGAAAATGCGCCATGGGTCATTGATTAATAAAAATAGTTCAAGGCCGATTGCCCATTGCAAAGCATTAACAAAACTCTTATCTCGATATTTAAATGGGACAACACCACAGCCCGCATCACATTCAATGTCCATAATCACCCATTTTTTTGGATGAGCATGCCAATGTCCTGAATATTGCATCATGGTATCACCTGATGCAGTAACGGTTTGTCCAAACAGGATCTGTCCAACATCGATAGAAATATTCGAGTTTGAGTTTACAGCTTCAGCAATTTGCGCTGCACCCGATGAAAACTTTCTGTCACCTTCAGTACCATAACTATGAAATTGCACATGGGTTAAATGTAATGGGATACCCTCGACGGCTTTAATGGTATCTAATGTTGTTTGCATATTTCCTGGAACACCGAGGTTACAACCATGTAAATGTAGAGGGTGGGGAATACCTAACTCCCGGACTGCACGTGCGAGTGATTTTATGATCTCACGAGGCGAGACACCATAATGTTCATTCTGTTCATCCAGATCCAATCTACGTTGATTAAACTTAAAGGCATTAATCCCGCCAGGGTTTACAACTTTAATCGCTATTGCCTGTGTAGCATTAATTATCCAGCCCACGTAATCACTAATGGCTTCACGATCTTTTTTCGCAGCCAGCATACGAAGGAAAAAATCATCACTACCCAACATAGCATAGGCGCCTTTATCAACCATTGGTGTGTCTGCCATTTCCATGTGTGCCTGGCGCGCATTTGCCGGTAACATGGCAGGTTCAAAACAGGCCGTATAACCCATTTCCGCATACCGATATCCCGCAGTAAGTGTTGATGGTGCAGCATGACCACACCCTGAACGAGTCAGTTTTGTTTTATTTACAAGGTCTGCCCGGTGATCTTCGGGTAACATCATACGTGCAATATTTACCTTGCCACCACCTATATGAGTGTGGATATCAATTGCGCCAGCCATAATTATTTTGCCATTAAGATCGTATGTCTTATCAATCTTTACTGAAGAGGCAGGTTTTCTCGAGATATAGCCATCCTGTAGATAGATATCTCTCTGTTCACCATTGATACCATGAACAGGGTCGTAGACAGTGCCACCAGATAATTTAATTAACATATTTCAATGATTACCTAAATTAATTCAATAATGCGATTTAATATATCGCTAACACTGATGTATTTTGATTCGCGTAATTTTTTTAGAGGGAGTGAAACAACGTTATCTGTTCGGATTAATTGGCCTGAATGATCAACGCCTGGTGTTGCAACAGGGATAAATACATCGGGTTTAAAATTAAGTTTTGTTTCAGGAGTAGCAAGAACAACAGTTGGTATCTTCGCTTTTGGAGGCTTAGTATCTGAACTAAAGCTGGAAATCCACACCAATACATCAACTTCTTTATTTTTCAGTAAATTTTTGGTTGAATTTCTACCGACATCGTGTCTTGGAAAACCTTTACTAAAATTTACACGTAATGGAAAGCCACTTTGCCATGCACTGACATTATTCGCACTCATTACTCCATCACCACCAGCCAGCGTAATTCCGGCAAACCGCGTCGTTCTGGTCAGATATTTTACCAACTCACAAATACTTTGAATGGTTAATTCGGCATGTGGAAAATTTAATTCACCAGGTGCCCAGACGATAACACCGTATTTTGCTTCTTCCATTTGTTTGGCGAGTTTTTGTAATATTGCAAGGTTAATTCCTACAATTTTTGGTGGCTGTATTTTGTTACCAGC
>CAYRXP010000124.1:0-5412 GCA_964428145.1 uncultured Enterobacteriaceae bacterium | reverse complement strand
ATGCCGAGCACGAACTGATTGACAGGATCCATCTGGCCAAAAGGAAAGAAATAGATTTCATCATTATCAATCCGGGTGCTTTTACACATACCAGTATCGCCCTTCGTGACGCTTTTCTGAGTGTCGGTATCCCTTTTATTGAGGTTCACCTGTCAAATATATTTGCTCGTGAGGAATTCAGAAAACATTCTTATCTTTCTGATATAGCAATGGCTGTGGTGTGTGGGATGGGCGTCTTCGGTTATGAAGCCGCAATACAGGCAGCGGAGCAATTTCTCGAGAAGGCCGAGAGCGAGGCGGAAGATCGTGAGGCTGATGCTTTAAAAGAACCCGTAAAAAAAAGGCCACAAAGAAAACAAAGATCACTAAGGCAAGATCGCTAAGGTAAATTTTATGGATATTCGTAAAGTAAAAAAACTTATCGAATTATTAAAAGAGTCAGGTATCTCTGAAATTGAGGTGCATGAGGGAGAAGAGTCTGTTCGTATTAGCAGTTATCACGCGATGGGCGTACGTCAGACCGTTGTCCAAGCACCATCACAGGCATCTGTAAATATTCCCCAGGCCAGCGTTGCACCTGAGTCTGTACAGGATTCTGCACCTGTAGTGGATGAGGGACATATTGTTAAGTCGCCTATGGTCGGTATTTATTATTCATCACCTTCACCTGATACCTCTCCTTTTGTCGAAATAGGTCAGACAGTGAATAAAGGTGATGTCTTATGTATCGTGGAAGCCATGAAGATCATGAACCAGATAGAGTCAGAAATTAGTGGAGTGATTAGTAAAATTTTTGTTGAAAATGGCGAACCGATTGAATATGGACAAGCTCTGTTCGCACTCAAATAAAACTTATCTGGTAAAAATATCTGGTACAGGATTCAGCTAAACAAAATAGCCAGCGACGTAAAATCTCCTTTAGAAAAACACATGCTTGAAAAAATTGTCATTGCCAATCGTGGTGAAATTGCATTACGTATACTGCGCGCTTGTAGAGAGCTTGGTATCAAAACTGTTGCTGCATATTCCGAGGCTGATCGGGAACAAAAACACGTATTCATTGCTGATGAATCAGTATGTATCGGTCCGGCTGCCTCAATTGAGAGTTACCTCAATATTCCTGCCGTGATCAGTGCGGCTGAGGTGACTGATGCGGTGGCAATTCATCCAGGATATGGATTTCTTTCAGAAAATGCCGATTTCGCTGAGCGTGTTGAACAAAGCGGGTTCGTGTTCATTGGTCCTCGCGCAGAAACAATTCGAATCATGGGAGATAAGGTTTCTGCGATTGCGGCAATGAAAGAGGCGGGTGTGCCATGTGTGCCTGGTTCTGACGGCCCAATCAGCGAAAATTCGGATAACGTTTTTGAAATCGCACGAGACATTGGTTATCCCGTCATTATTAAAGCATCAGGTGGTGGTGGTGGTCGTGGGATGCGCGTGGTGAATAGTGAAGCAGCATTGAAGAATGCGATCTCTTTAACCAAATCTGAAGCGGCGGTAACCTTCGGCAACGATATGGTTTACATGGAAAAATTTCTGCAGCATCCGAGACATGTTGAGATTCAGGTGTTGGCAGATGAGCATGGCAACGTTGTCCATCTGGGAGAACGTGATTGTTCAATGCAACGTCGCCATCAAAAGATCATTGAAGAAGCCCCCGCACCGGGCATCACAGAAGAAATCAGAAACACAATAGGGGCACGTTGTGTCGGTGCCTGTAAACGGATTGGATATCGTAGTGCAGGGACTTTTGAATTTTTGTATGAGAATGGTAGTTTCTATTTTATTGAAATGAATACGCGTATACAGGTAGAGCACCCAGTCACAGAACTAGTGACAGGTGTTGATATCGTCAAGGAACAATTACGTGTTGCGAATGGTGATGTGCTCACTTACAAACAGGAGGATATTCAAATCAGGGGCCACGCTATTGAATGTAGAATCAACGCCGAGGATCCGGAAACTTTCATGCCATCACCTGGCACGATTGAGCACTATCATCCACCAGGGGGCCCCGGTGTGCGTGTCGATACTCATGTCTATCAGGGTTATAAAGTGCCGCCGCACTACGATTCCTTGATTGGTAAATTAATTGTGCATGGTGAAAATCGTGATCTGGCCTTAAGGCGTATGTCAATTGCCTTATCGGAGATTGTCATTGATGGGATTAAAACAAATATACCCCTACATCAAAAACTGGTGACCAATGCCGCTTTTATGGCGGGTGGTACAGATATTCACTATCTGGAAGATGAGTTAGGGCTAAAGTAAATCTACTATGTCCTGGTTGCAGTTAACACTGGAAAGTGATTTTGAAAGTGCTGAGAAATTATCTGAACTCCTTGAACAATTTGCTGCGGTTTCCGTCAGCCTGACAGCAGTTAGTGATGAAAATACTTTTGGTCAGGTATTAAAAAAAGATCCACTTCGCTGGCAGCAAACACGTATCGTCGCCCTACTTCACGAAGATACAGATCTTGATACACTTCTCGTTTGCCTGCGCAATCGTGTTGGTGCAGACAGGATAGGGCAGCATGAAATATCGATATTGGAAGATCGTGATTGGGTCAGTGAATATAGACTTGGTCACGGGGTAAAAATATTTGCCGACCGTTTATGTGTTTGCCCAAACTGGTGTGAACTACCGAGAGATGATATTGCACACATCATCCTTGATCCGGGCCTTGCTTTTGGTACGGGAACACATGAAACAACTGCTGCTTGTCTTGAATGGTTAGCCCAGAGTGATCTCAAAGGAAAATCAGTGATTGATTACGGTTGTGGTTCTGGGATACTGGCGTTGGCTGCTGTCAAACTAGGCGCAGGAAGGGTATATGCCGTCGATATCGATCCCCAGGCATTACAAGCTTCTGAAGAAAATGCAAAGAGAAATAAAATAACAGATCAGCTTGTTATCGCACACCCTGATGAGATTCAGTTGCCCGTCGTGGATGTTTTGCTTGCAAATGTGCTGTTGAATCCACTGCAGAGACTGGCTCATCATTTTGCTGATCTTGTTCAGACTTCTGGTGATCTGGTGCTGTCCGGCTTGCTCTCGACTCAGGCTGAGGAATGTTTGGAGGCATATCAAAGCTGGTTTAATATGGACAAACCTGTTTTTAAACAAGAGTGGTCCTTGTTACACGGAACAAGAATATAATTCTATAAAATCATCTTGATGAAAAATACCGAGACATCGTTTTTGCCCCAGGGGCTGTTTACCTCTTGCCCCAATTGCATGCAGCAATTTCACATTCAGGCTGCACAATTATCGATGGCATACGGCCGGGTTGAATGTGGCACTTGTGGTCATCAGTTCAGTGTACTTTCACGTCTGAGTGATATCCCCCTGGTCCTTGATGAATCAAATTACGAATTTAATTATGAGCCAGCACATGGGTCGGATCCAATACGAGAGCCCGACCAAGAACCAGAGTTTGAGATTCCTGCATCAAGCAATGTCGAGGAATTTGACCCCGAAGTGGATCAGCAGGAAATAGATGCCACACCCAGCGTCAAGGAAGTTGAGGCGAATGAAGAGGCATTGCCGAGTAAATTTCCTGAACATTTTCCTGGATCTTTATTTGAAGACTTGCCAGATGATTTTCCTGATGAATTACGTGAAACACTTCCAGCAAAACGAAGCTTATTTGCCACAATCAGCTGGGGGTTTGGTGCATTTTTGCTATTAATAATCATTGTTGCGCAGCTGGTCTGGTTTAATCGTGATCAATTATTGATGCACTATCCTCAGCTGGATCCTATCGCCAGAGAAATCTGTGAACGTCTTCACTGTGAAATCCTCAGATATAAAGATATAAGTTCGATCAGGATGCTAAACAGGGATGTGCGCAATCATCCTTTATATGAAGGCAGTTTGTTGGTGAATGCCACAATGGCAAATGAATCGGAAACAATTCAACCATTTCCTCTAATCCAGCTTGCCCTGTTTAATCCCGCTGGAGTGGTGATTGGTTTCAGGGAGTTCAAGCCAGAACAGTATCTGGATGACAGTATTAATATTCAGGCTGGTATGATGCCGCAATCGCCAATTCATTTTGTTCTGGAGGTCAGCGGGCCAACGGAGGATGCGGTCAGCTTCGAATTTCATTTTCTCTAGTCGAGAGCTTTGCGCGAGCCAATCCTGGTTCGACAAAGCAGCAAAACATAAATATTAGATTTTTGTGTTTCTTTCAAAATCAAGAACCTGAAGTTTCTGATTTTGACCTGGCATCCCTGCCAGGTGAGACTTTATGTTTTGTGCAAAAATCTCCATCAGTTAATCAGTCGTGTTATCATTCGCCAACCACTCTGGTAACCGCCGAAAAAATAAGAAGCGGTCAGGAAATGAGAATAGGTCCATACAAACTCGATAATAATTTACTGCTTGCACCTATGGCAGGGGTAACAGACAAACCATTTCGCCAACTCTGCAAACAGCATGGCGCGGGTCTTGCCGTGTCTGAAATGGTGGCATCCAATCCGACACTTTGGCACAGTAAAAAATCACAATTAAGGATAAATCATTATGGAGAAAAGTCCGCACGAGCAGTGCAGATTGTCGGTGCTGATCCTCAACTAATGGCAGAGGCGGCTCGGTATAATGCTGATCTCGGTGCACAAATCATTGATATTAATATGGGATGTCCGGCCAAGAAAGTATGTAATGTCTTTGCCGGCTCGGCATTGATGCAGGAAGAGACATTAGTCACGAGAATACTCGAAAGTGTCGTTGCTGCGGTTAATATTCCAGTTACACTGAAGATGCGGACGGGCTGGAACAAGCAAAACAAAAACGCAGTCAATATTGCGCGGATTGCTGAAAATTCAGGTATTCAGATGTTGACAGTACATGGTAGGACACGTGCCTGTGGTTTCAGGGGTGAAGCAGAATATCAGACCATCAGGGAAGTAAAAGAACATGTTTCAATTCCTGTCGTTGCCAACGGTGATATCACAACACCTGAAAAGGCCGCAGAAGTTTTACATGCAACGGGGACAGACGGCATTATGTTGGGACGCGCTGCCCTGGGAAATCCGTGGATATTCAATGAAATTAATCATTTTTTAAAAACAGGGGTTCACTTGGCGCGACCATCTATTGAAGAGATTCAGCAGATTATTCAACAGCATTTAACTGGCCTTTATGAATTGTATGGGGAATACGCTGGTGTACGTGTCGCGCGGAAACATGTTGGTTGGTATAGCAAGCATCTGAAAAGTGGTGAAGTGCTACGAAGCAGGGCCAATAAAACGGATACTGTTGTGAGCCAGTTGTTTGTGGTGGAAGACTATTTTAATACATTAAATGACGGGGAAATATTGGCGGCATGATGGCTAAATTTGGTAACAAGAAGATACCACAAAAAAAGCGAAAAGAAAGGCGTAAAAAATCTATTCATTATTGTG
>CAYRXP010000123.1:2962-5562 GCA_964428145.1 uncultured Enterobacteriaceae bacterium | reverse complement strand
GAAAATTTTCTTGTAATTTTCTTTCCACTGGCGGCATTTGGACTCTTACTCGTATTGTTTTTCCCTAGTCACCGTATATTGGCCGAAACAGCCGCAATGGGTCTGAAAATACACATCTTGCTTTCAATTGTTGCATACAGCTTATTGACTGTCGCAGCATTTCAAGCACTTTTATTGGCATTTCAGGAATATCAGTTAAGTAATAAACATCCAATGATGATTATGCATACTCTACCCCCGATGCAAATCATGGAGGATTTCCTAATACGAATCATTGCCGTCGGCTTTTTTATGCTGAGTTTAAGTCTTGCAACGGGTTTCATGTTTATACATGATATTTTTGCTCAGCATCTTATCCATAAAACAGCACTATCAATAATTTCATGGCTGGTTTTTGCTGTGCTTTTATGGGGACGCTGGTATCTGGGCTGGCGCGGACAAAAGATTATCCGTTGGACTCTCGGCGGTTTTTGCACACTGGTGCTGGCTTTTTTTGGTTCTAAACTGGTTCTCGAGATGATTTTAATGCGCGTCTGAACGCGCCTGCTTTGCTATCTTTAGCTGGACGGAGTACTGGTCATCAGCCACAATAGATTATCTTCTTAATTTGAGGTCACCTTTTTTTTGGACACTATTCCCTTATCGGTACTTTTCATCATTCTTTTTATATTGATTGTTCTCTCCGCCTTCTTCTCCAGTTCCGAGACTGGCATGATGGCTCTCAACAAATACCGACTGCGTCACCTGGTTAAAGACAAGCATCGAGCGGCCACACTGGCCAGCAAACTTCTTGAGAAACCGGATCGCCTGATTGGCGTCATTTTGTTTGGCAACAATGTGGTAAATTTTCTGGCTGCTGCGATCGCAATAGTAATTGGTTTTCGCTTGTTAGGTAATTACGGTGCCGCAGCTTCTCCTTTCATCATCGCAATTATTTTTATCATATTTGCCGAAACCGCACCGAAAACCTATGCAGCTATACGACCCGAAAAAATTGCTTTCCCATCGGCCTATATCCTGACACCGCTGCTAAAACTATGTTATCCCATCGTTTATATCATTAACAAAATTAGTAATACCCTGTTAATACCACTAGGAATTAATACTGACAATATTGAAGATAAACCTTTGAGCCAGGATGAGCTCAGGATGATCGTACATGAAGCCGGCGGTACCATATCGAGTAATCACCAGAATATGTTGCTTGGCATACTGGATATGGAAAAAGTCACTGTAGATGACATAATGGTGCCAAGAAATGAGCTGGTCGGGATTGACCTTGACGATTCCGCTGCAGACATTCTCGAACAACTAACCCACTGTCAACACACTCGCCTAATTGTCTATCGTGAAAATATGGACAATGTTGTTGGGATGCTACATATCAGACGTGTATTACGAATATTAAACAGGAAAACAGGATTCAGCCTGGATGAACTGGAAAAACTAACCATCGAACCCTATTACCTTCCTGAGGGCACCCCGCTGCATACTCAAATGCTTAAGTTTCAACAGCAAAAACGACGCACGGGCTTAGTCGTTGATGAGTACGGTGTTGTTCAAGGCATGGTTACACTCGATGATATCCTTGAAGAAATTATTGGAGAATTCACCACTGACATGCAAACCTTCAATCAGGACATTCAACCACAAGAAGATGGATCCTTCTTTGTTGATGGTGGCAGCACCATTCGCGATATCAATAAACAACTTAACTGGAATTTACCCATGGAAGGACCCAAGACTATCAATGGTGTCATTCTCGAACACCTTGAAGACATACCAGAAGCAGGCACGAGCCTTCGCCTGGAGGGCTATATCTTTGAAATTACACAGGTTGTGGATAATGCAGTAAAGAAGGTGAAGATTTTTCCGTTACCGGACGGTTCAAAAACAAAAGAAGATTGATTGACATAGGGCAATGGCGCCGCCCTAATCCTGATTCTGGGTCCGATGACATGTTCACTCATGAACAAATGGTCGAAATCTCAGTCATATTCAATAATATCTGAACGAGATCCGGAATGGTTATGTGCACACGTATTATACTATGTTTAACAATACTGGTGCTGAGTGGTTGTGCCAGCCAGGTACCGATATTGATTAAACTTCCACCCAGTCCCGACCCAGAGTTCCATCAAGTAAAAAACAACATTGATACATTCCAAAACCAGTATGTGCGTTGGGGCGGCAAGATTATCTCGGTTGAAAACAAAGAAAATTCAACATGGATAGAAATCCTGGCAAGCCCGCTTAATCGTTACGGCCGACCCGGTTCTAATACCGACTATGAAGGCCGATTTATCGCAAAAGTAGACGGATTCCTGGATCCGGAGCATTACAGTAAAGACCGTAATTTAACGATCTTTGGAACAATTGATACTGAATTTGTAAAGCGAATTGACGATCATCCTTACAGCTATCCTTTAGTCAGTACAAAAGTATATTACCTCTGGCCTGAATATCGCACTGCCCGATATCAATATTACTACCCGTATTACTATGGCTATTATTATCCATACTACCGCTACCATTTCGGATTCCACCACTACAGTCACCACTTCGGATTTCATCACTATTACTAAAGCTGTATTCAACCC
>CAYRXP010000123.1:0-2862 GCA_964428145.1 uncultured Enterobacteriaceae bacterium | reverse complement strand
CGTGCTGTGCTAAAGGCATCCCTGAAGTCAACATAAACTGGCTTGTCTGTTTCAAGCATTAATCTCAGTAGTGCTTGCTGTGTAAGGTACTTTATGTGACCTACTGCGAGTGCACCAATACCAACAGCGCCTTTGGAAGAGACAGCATGTGTCAGAGGAACCCCAAAATCCTGTGGTTCAAGGCCTCGTACGCCTAATGGTGGAACAGCATTCACATCACCAACTACTTTCAATGCTTTGCTGTCACTAAGCACAGAATCATTCAAGACTTCTACGCCCGCCTTGGCAGTACAAAAGGCAATGTCTACATTGGCAAGTAGATAAGCCTTATCTGCATCAGAGGCTCCAATCGTTCCACTCATGGTGGAGCCGCACGATGCATTATATTCATTCGCAATATTCTGCGCATTTTCAATACTCTGGTGAGAGACCAGGGTAATGTTAGCGCCTGCAAGTGAAGCGATTACGCCGGTTGCGATGCCTACAGGTCCTGTTCCGCCAAAAATAATTCCCTTACTGTCCTTTAATTCCATACCATGTTTTGTTTTGAGTTCTCTTTCTACACAGGCCACCAGCGCAGCAGCCGTGGTAAATGCACCAGCGGGATCAGCCAATACAGAAACCTCAAAGGGAGGTACCATCGCCTCCTTCGCTGCCTCTAACATCTTCATTGCCAAATCCATGTCTCGTCCACCGATAAAGACCGCCGTATTTTTTACTCCTTTCGGTTCGCGAGAAAAGATTGCATCCTGCAACAATCCATTGACTTGCCATAATTCCACGTTTGCGTATGGAATAACGACTTCATAACCAGCATCAACAGCCATATTAATATCGAAAGGACTGACGTAAGCCATGGGATCTATCATATGGATAATGGAACGCTTGCTCATAAATTAACGACCTATATTTGATTAATATTTTTATTTTTTCTATTCAGTCTAAACGAGACTGACTGAAATACACAATCGACAAAAGTAACGGCGCCCACGCCTCTTCATCACCACTTTGTCTGAATTATCTTACCAGATAATAAATAAATGGTTCCGGCCACTTTTTGTTGTCTGCTATTATTCTGTTTTATATTACCCCGAAACCCTACACGCAGTGCTTTTGTCTTACCCCGATGAGTTTTACTGTCCAGCCTCTTTTTCTTAGCACCCTTGCTTGGCCTGGTTGACCACCTTATTTTCCATACAGCAACCACGCCTTAAAGCTTTTACAGATCCATATATTTTCCTGAGACGTTTAAGAGTTCTGAATTTGGGTAGAGAAGATTAATAATACGTTCTGTTTCTCTTGCAAATTCAGCGGCAGACTGAAACCTGTCTGAATCTTTTTTTGCCATAGCCTTATTAACCATGGCAACTAATTCTTGTGGGACATCTGGTCTTATATTTGTAATCGGCTCAGGGTCATGATTTAAAATTTGGTTAACGGTATTTTTACTTGTGAAAGGATATTTTCCAGTCAGTACTCTGTAAATAGTAGAGCCCAATGCAAATATATCGGTGAGTACAGTAATCTTTCGACTGGGGTCGAAGTGCTCTGGTGCCATATAGGCAATTGTCCCTATGTCAGGAAGTGGTGGTTCCTCAATTCTGTTCGCAATACTGAAATCCATCAGTTTGGCAATGCCCTGTACCGGGTGGTACATAATATTCCCTGGCTTTATGTCACGATGAATCACACCATGATAATGGATATAAGCCAGCCCCAAGCAACATTGATAATTGATAGATAGCGTTTCACTTACATCTAACGGCCCTGTTGCTTTCATGTAGTCCTGTACTGATGAACCTGGTACATATTCCATTACAATGGAATCTAATTTACCATCATTGACTATATCATAGATTGTTACGATATTTTCATGGGCAAATTTACCGGCAATTTTCGCCTCATGGTAGAACTCTCCTATGATGTGTTCTATCTCTTCCTCGGTCAGAGATTCTGTTTTGACCATCTTTATAGCCACATCTCTATCCATCAATGTATCTAAAGCACGATAGACAATACCAGATGCACCCTCTCCGAGTTTGACATCTAATTCATAACGCCCTATAGAACGGAGTTTAGTCTGGGTATTTCTAATTGAACTGGGCATTCGTGAGTTGCCTACTTAATCATTATGGTTTAACCACCAACTATAGCGTATATAGAAGGCTATATCTTGTCCTTACCAATGGCCGCGAGTGGCTCATTGACAGTTCCACGTTGTGTTACTCCGAAACCCTGCCTCGCAGTGCTTTGTCTTACCCCAGTGATGAGCACACTATCTAAAGAGTCAGTATTCATTTTTTTATTTTCATTAAACTAGGAGAAACTCAAAATAAATCTGTCCCCTATTATTCACTCTAGTAAAGCATCAAATTCCTTTCTTTTGGTTTCAAACCATTCCTTCATTGCATCAGGATTTTTCATAAGGTCTTGCATTTCATTAATGGCCTTAAGATGTTCTTCATCACCTTGCTGAAACATCTCCATGCCATGTTTTTTGCTCATTTCAGCAATTTCTTCAAAGCTGTTGGCATGAAATACTTCATCACATGCCCCACCGAGTTGTTTACACGTCATTGCTTTCATATTTTTATCTCCATTGTTAATTTTGAATAATTAAAGGAAAACCGTGGTTTTGACTATGGACATACTTATGCCGCGAGTGCATGGACGATGTCCCATGCCCGTAATTATCACGGGGTTGCACAGGAGCGGCATGTCCCCTATTGCTCTTTTTCTATATTACCATTTCAAGTACTCTGACCCCCTGATTTTTTGAAAAACTGCTGTTGGTGAATGTCTGCTTCATACTGAAAGCGGACGTTGGGGACTATGATATCTTAGCAACCCGTTCACGCAATT
>CAYRXP010000122.1:0-5723 GCA_964428145.1 uncultured Enterobacteriaceae bacterium | reverse complement strand
ATTTATTTATTGTAATTCCTTGGTAACTGCTTGTCGTGTTAGATATTAACCATCCAGAGACATGATCTGCAATTTCCAACCTGCCTGGTTCTCCAATGACCTAATGGGCGTGGTTTATAAATGATTTAAAAGTTGATAACGGTCTGTATTTCTTTGTAATCTTTTCAGTCACTACAGCCAAATATTATGAACATCTGCTTTCCAGCGCAAGCGGGCATATTATAGCTGTAAAGATTGATATACTGCTTTCGACCGTATAATAATTACTTTTCATAGGTAATAAGTTTGTGAGTGATCAATCTCATCCTACGATGTTGCAAACTGGCTATAAACTGCACTGGTATCGCATTGAAAGCGTGCTCGGAAAGGGTGCCTTTGGGATAACCTACCTTGCACATGATGTTAATCTCGATCGTCAAGTTGCCATTAAAGAGTATTTGCCAAGTCAATTCGCTGTTCGAAATGATGATCTTACTGTTCGTCCGACCACCGATGATCATAAAGAAGATTTTGAATGGGGCTTGAAACGGTTTGTCAGCGAAGCAAAGATTTTAACCAAATTTGAACATCCTAACCTTGTTCGGGTTTTCAATGTATTTGAAATGAACAATACAGCCTATATGGTTATGAATTACGAAGTAGGGAAAAGTCTACAGCAAATATTGAAAAGTAGAAAAACCCTAACTGAATCAGAACTCACGAAGATAATCATCCCACTGTTAAGTGGTTTGGAAGTCATGCATGAAAAAGGATTTGTACATAGGGATATAAAACCAGGAAATATTTTCATTCGTAGTGATGGTAGCCCTGTGTTACTGGACTTTGGTTCAGCACGTCAAACACGTGGCGAGCGAGGGCAAGAGATGAGTGAGGAAGCGCAGACAGTAACGACGCTAGTATCACCTGGCTACGCACCGATTGAACAGTATGGGAGTAGCAGCAATCGTCAGGGGCCATGGACAGATATCTACGGCTTGGGTGCGACTATATACAAAGCAATTACAGGGAAAATTCCATTGACTGCTGTTGATCGAAGTGAAACGATTGTGCATGACATGAAAGATTGTTATCTGCCGGTTTCCAATCTGGCTAATGATCGATATGCAGCACAATTTCTTGCGGCCATTGATCATGCTATGGCCTTCAAAGCTGATGAACGGCCACAGAACGTAGTTGAATGGCGTGCCGAATTCGGTATCTCTGAAGATGAAATCCTCACGGTGCCAGTACCCAACAGCCAGATTAGCTATAGTAACGAAGCCACAGTTAAGTTAGATCAAGCGCAAGATGCTGTCACGATCAAAATAGCGAGTGGATCGGAAAAGGAAATAGAGAATATTGATTCGACTACAATCACTGGTGTTCCTAAACCGATCTATCTTCAAACTAAATGGTTGGCAAGTGCTGCAATAGTTGTCGTTTTCATTGCATATGGAATCATTAAATTATCAGATGAAAAGGAAGATAAAATTACACCTGTTGTTCAAGTATTGTCTGAACCTGAACAAGTCGTAGTAGAAGAAATACCTGAAACAGAAGAATCATCCGCACTTACTTTAGAGGAACAAACAAAGATAGAAGAATTGCTAATACTGGCCGAAGAAGATATCACTGCACTTCGCCTTACCAGACCGAATGAAAATAATGCCTTAAACAAATATCTATCAATATTGATGATCGATGAAAATAATATAAAAGCGAATGAAGGGATTCGTTTGGTTTCCGATAAATATATTTCACTCGCCTATGGTGCCATACAATCCAATAATCTGGCAAAAGCTGATAAATATATAAAGAAGGCAAAAAGAATTTATTCTGAATCAGATAAAGTTGCACCAGCACGTAGTGCATTGCAGGAAAAATACGCAGAACAGAAAATCTCCGAGGCTGACCCGGAGCCGGAGGTTGAAAAACCAGTGGATAAAACTGAACAAATATCTGATACAGAAGAAGAGGAATCTCGTGGCTTTTGGGACAGTATTAAAAAGTGGAACGAGGAAAACAAGAATATTGAATATGAAGAATCAGAGAGTGATAAGAATGTTAAAAAACATTTTAATCGATAAAAATCCCAAATTAGTAGGGTAAGATAAGAATTTTTATATCTTAAGCTTGTCAGCCACTTCTTAAAAACGATTGAGTTCTTCTTCAAGGGTATTGTTGGGTATATCCACACCAGCATGATATCCAGCTGCAGATTCTAGGATTATGATATTGTGAAGACTGTTCTTTTAATAAATTCATTTTTTTATAAATGCTAAAAATAATTCGCTACCTTGCAGAAAGCATACTAGCAAAGTCTGCTTACTGGGTATTCAGGTTATTGCCTTTTAATGTTGCTTCATCGATGGGAGGGGTTATTGGCAGAACGCTGGGGCCACTCTCATCCAGAGATAAACTGGCGCGGAACAATCTGCAACGTGCAATACCAGATCTGGATAAGAAGCAGGTCGATGAAATCATTACCGGTATGTGGGATAACTTAGGCAGGACGGTTGCTGAATTTCCGCGTATGAATGATATGGACAAGCATGCCTTTACAAAAATTGTGGAGGTAGAAGGCGTAGAACACATTGAGCAGGCAAAACAAAGTGCCAAGGGCAGCCTGTTCTTTTCCGGTCATATTGGAAACTGGGAGATGGCACCAAAGACGGTCGCAATCCACGATTGTCCACTTGGCCTGGTCTACCGCCAGGGGAATAATCCGGAGGTAGATAAACTGATACAAAAGATGCGTGGGCATTACCAGTCTGAGGGTATCCCGAAAGGAAAGGGTGGCACGCGACAATTGATAAAGATACTGAGGCAGGCGGGACATATAGGTATTCTTGTTGATCAGAAAATGAATGAAGGCATTGCTGTGGATTTCTTTGGCAGGAAAGCAATGATCGCGCCGGCCATTGCCTTACTTGCCCTCAAGTATGAGTGTCCTGTGATTGCCACCCGGGTGATTCGTACGGAGGGTGCACACTTTAAAGTAACGATTTTTCCGCCAATGGAAATTGAAAAAACCGGCGATTCCGAAATGGACGTACTTAATCTAATGACCCGAATCAGCAAAGTTATTGAGGACTGGATAAAGGATAATCCGTCCCAGTGGATCTGGGTACATAATCGCTGGCCGGATGAATAATAGTTCCCGCATAAACCAATGAGCGTGATCACCTCTCCTATATAAGTAAAACTTTTGCTCCTTTAACTGTGTTGTATTTCAGTTCTAGCAAGGCCTTGTTTGCTTCTTCCAGTTTATAGCTTGTGACTTCGGGTTTGATCGGAATGGCGGCAGCAAGTGGTAGAAATTCATCAATATCCTGATGGGTGATATTGGCAACGGTCTTGATTTCCTTTTCCATCCATAGGTGCTTGTGATAACTGAGATTGAGCAGATAGTCCTTGTCGGTATCCTCTTTGCGAATGGCATTGATTACCAAACGCCCTGCCGGCCGCAGGTTGAGGAGTGCTTCGACTAGCGGTTTCCAGGCTGGGGTGGTATCGATGATGGCATCTAGGGCTTTAGGTGATCGTTGCGCCGTATCACCTACCCATACAGCACCTTGTTCAAGGGCAAAATCTCTTGTCGCCTGGTCTCTGGCGAAGACATACACCTTGCTGTTTGGGTACATGTAGTGTGCCAGTTGCAGCACGAGATGTGCCGAACCACCAAATCCGGTCAGACCTAGTAAATCACCGTCCTTGATGTTCGCCAACTTTAATGCGCGATAACCAATGGCACCGGCACACAATAATGGTGCCGCCTGTTCATCGGAAAATATGTCAGGAATAAGATATGCATAGCCTTCCGATACCGTCATATATTCAGCGTAACCACCGTTGGTATCCCTACCTGTGGCACGAAAATCAGCGCTGAGATTTTCATCCACTCCACCGGTTGATTGGTGGATCCAGCCGACACCGACACGATCACCTTTTTTAAATTTAGTCACTCTCTTTCCCAGCGTCTCTATCTTTCCAATAACCTCGTGTCCCAAAACCATGGGGAATTTCGCTGGCATCGTCCTACCTTCGATCTCATCCAGTTCGGTATGACATACACCGCATGCACTGACCTTGATCAGCACCTCGTCCTGTTTAGGGGTAGGAATCTGGAGATCTACCAGATGTAAAGGGTTCTCGACCTTATCAAGGGAGACGATTTTAGGTAATATCATTGCTCGCATGGGACACCAGATAAATGGGTTCGATAAATGGGGTCATGGTCTGCATACGACTCTTTTCAGTCATGCCATTTCTTTAGGTTTTAGTGATAGGAGGGTTATGAGCTATTGTTTAAAAAGCATTCTACTCTGTTTCCGCCATTCTCTTTTGCAATATGTAACGCTTTACCTACCATATCGAATATTTTATAAGTATCAATTTCCTCCTCAAAATATTCTTTACATGATACAAGCCCAATACTAACCGTTATATGTATTGATTCATTAGTCCCCTCTAATTCAAAATTGCATCTTTGTATCATTCCCAGCAATCTTTTACTTGCAAACAAGGCAGATTCAAGATCTGACTCCGGCATGAGAGATACAAAACTGTATTTACCATAACGTGCACATATATCATGAACCCTTGTATCGTCTGTAAATATTTCCCCTATATCTTGCACAACCAAATCGAAAAATTGGTCTCCATATTTATCTTTTATTTTGTTGATATTATCAATTTCTATAACCGCACAACTAAGATTTCTATCGTGACGTTTAGCTCTTTCCAATTCAGATTCAATCAAGGTGTCAAAAAATTTTCTTTTATAAAGGTGAGTCAATTCATCCATATTTGACATCATTTTTATCCTTCTGTGCGATTCCTTCCTTTTTTCAATAAAGCTTTTGGTGAAAATATAGATAATTACAATGAGGATAATAAAAGTAATAAGCATGGCCACAGAAAAGAAACTAGACTCTGCCAAATTCTTGAACAAATCATTTAGATTTTCCATATTCATCTAAACTAGCCCTCTTGCCACATTATTGTAACAAGTATTTTTATTAGCAATTTTAACATAACCTATAATTTCCTGTTTTTTGTTTACTATACTTATTTCTTTAATCGACTGAGGAGTGAAGGATGTTCCGCAATGCTGTCATTATTATAGTCGCCTTATTTATTCTATCGGCTTGTGCAGGCGGCCTCAGTGGTATTGTAAGTAGCTCATTTCCTGGTCATTGGCTAGTGTATAAAGTGAGTTATCCAGAGGATGGCAGGAAATTAGAACAATCCACAGAAGAGATTTTAGAGAATCAGCTATTCAATCAAGGTTTTAAAAAGATATATGATTGGCAAAGACCATGGTTTAGTAATGTTAAAGTTGCTACATTCAAACAAAAGTACAGAGGTCACTATATCAGTATAGATGCTGAAATTTCACAAGAATTAATTATTATCATGTCTACTTCTTATTCTGATGTGACTAAAAACGTTTTTGATACGCTTGAGTCAGCATTAAAAGAAATATTTGGCGAATCCAGTGTTGAAGAATGTTTTGGTACTAAAGATATTTATGGTCATAGTTGCTTCAATACGCTAAGTGGGTAAATCAAAGGGGTCAGAGTTCAATTGTTTGGGCGATAGCGGAGGGGAGAAGTACTGCTGAGTAATCCTTTTTAGTTTTTTATTTCGCCTATTAAGCGGTCCGCATCTTCTTCCAGTGCCTTGGCCAGAAAATCAAATACCGTTCGAATCCGTGCACTGCTGTTGATTTCCGCATGGGT
>CAYRXP010000121.1:0-5734 GCA_964428145.1 uncultured Enterobacteriaceae bacterium | reverse complement strand
AGGCTTCGCGCTTCCTGACAAATCCTAAGTACCTGCGTCCGCGCGCAGGCAATGCCGTGGGCGCAAGGACGACATACAGGACGTATTAGTGTCGCGAGATATGTACAAGGATGTACAGTAGTAGAGCAAGCAGGAGTAATTGCCGAGGACACGACTGCAGGGATGCGGGAGGTAGAACGAATCAGGAGACAGAGTCGAGGAGTCCGTAGCGACTGCACAGGAGCGTCGTTTCAAGTATTCTTCTGGGCATTCCTTGTGAGTACCACGCCCCCTGCTGTATCCTTGCGGCTTTCCCACAAAAACAAGATTTCTCCAAAATAAAATTTAACCCATGAACCCGCTTTACGATCCCTCCAGCATAGAAACAGACGTTCAGACAAATTGGGAAAACACCCAGGCCTTTAAAGCCACAGAAGATCCTGCCAGAGAGAAGTTTTACTGCCTGTCTATGTTTCCCTACCCCAGTGGCAAGTTGCACATGGGACATGTCAGGAACTATACCATCGGTGATGTCATCTCTCGTTATCAACGTATGCAGGGTAAAAATGTCATGCAACCGATGGGGTGGGATGCCTTCGGACTGCCTGCGGAAAACGCTGCTATTAAAAGCGGCATGCCGCCTGCCGAATGGACGCGATCAAATATTGAGTATATGAAGGCGCAGCTACAACGTCTGGGATTTGCATATGACTGGGACCGCGAACTGGCCACCTGCGATCCGGATTATTACCGATGGGAACAATGGTTATTCACTCGACTGGTAGATAAGGGGCTAGCCTACCGCAAAACAGCAACGGTCAACTGGGATCCGGTTGACCAAACTGTGCTGGCAAATGAACAAGTAATTGACGGTAAGGGTTGGCGATCAGGAGCTATTGTCGAGAAACGAGATATTGAACAGTGGTTTCTTCGTATCACAGACTATGCACAGGAGTTGCTGGATGATCTGGACAAACTCCCTGGCTGGCCGGATCGTGTACTGACACAACAACGTAACTGGATCGGTCGTTCCGAAGGCGTACAAATGGATTTTCAGCTGGAGAATAGTGAAGAAAGGATCAGTATTTATACCACGCGGCCTGATACATTGATGGGCGTGACCTATCTTGCTGTCGCGGCCGAACACCCAAGCAGTTTACGAACAGCTGGATCAAACCCTGAGCTGGCTGACTTCATCGAAGCATGTAAAAAGGGCGGTGTCACTGAGGCCGAGATGGAAACCATGGAGAAAAAAGGTATTGCCCTGGGTCTCAATGTCATTCATCCGGTCAGCGGTGAAACCATCCCACTGTATGCGGCAAACTTCGTTCTCATGGCTTATGGTACAGGTGCAGTGATGTCCGTTCCGGGTCACGATCAACGTGACTGGGAATTCGCAGAAAAATACGGCATTGAGCGCAAGCAGGTTATTTTTAGTATCGATGGATCTGATTGCAGTATCGAAAAGGCCGCATTTGTTGAAAAAGGTATCCTGCAGAACTCTGGCCCCTTCGATGGGCTTAGCTCAGAAGATGCATTCGATGCGATTGCTGACTGGCTTACAGAACATGGTAAGGGCGAAAAACAAATACATTTCCGTTTGCGCGACTGGGGGGTTTCTCGCCAGCGATATTGGGGGTGTCCAATACCTATGGTAACTGATGCGAATGGCGAAACGAAAGCAGCATCTGATTTTCCTGTTCGTTTGCCTGAGGATGTCACTGTTGATGGCTCAGGTTCTCCGCTCAAGAAAATGCCGGAGTTTTATGATCTCGGCAATAGTAGGGTTCGTGAAACGGATACCTTTGATACTTTTTTTGAATCCAGTTGGTATTACGCCCGCTATTGCTGCCCCGATGCAACTGAGTCGATGCTGGATGACCGCGCCAAATACTGGTTACCCGTTGATCAATATATCGGTGGGATTGAACATGCCATCCTGCATTTACTTTATGCCCGCTTTTTTAACAAGCTCATGAGAGACGAAGGACTTGTAGAAAATGATGAGCCCTTCAGCAAATTACTGACACAGGGAATGGTCATTGCTGAGACCTATTACCGCACAAATGATGACGGCTCCAGGGTATGGTTTAATACAGCTAATATCACGGTCGAACGTGACGATATAGGAAGTGCAATCAGGGCAACCCTAAACGCAGACGGAAAAACCGTGACGATTGGCGGTATCGAAAAGATGTCCAAATCCAAAAATAATGG
Organism: uncultured Enterobacteriaceae bacterium; assembly: GCA_964428145.1. Classification (GTDB taxonomy): domain Bacteria; phylum Pseudomonadota; class Gammaproteobacteria; order Eutrophobiales; family Eutrophobiaceae; genus SMWN01. The sequence continues at coordinate 3,538 of CAYRXP010000121.1, read as the reverse complement.
AGTGGATCCACAAAACCTGATTGATCGTTATGGCGCCGATACGGTACGCCTTTACACTATGTTTGCCGCACCACCCGAACAGAGTCTGGAATGGTCTGATGCAGGTGTTGAAGGTGCATATCGCTTTCTCAAAAGACTTTGGAAGCTATCCGCAGCACATCTCGAAGCAGATAATGTCCCTGATTTGAACAAAGATGAATTGTCAGAAGCGCAGCAAAAACTTCGCCGTAAAATTCATGTAACCATCAATAAAGTGAATGACGACATTGGTCGCCGCTATACATTCAACACGGCCATTGCTGCCACCATGGAATTAACCAACGCCCTGTCACATGCAAAAGATGAGTCAGAAAACGGTCGTGCGATCATGCGAGAAGGTCTGGAAACGGCTATTTTGCTGCTGTCTCCCATTGTCCCTCATATTACCGAGGTCTTGTGGCGTGAATTTGGTCATGCAGAACCAATAATTGATGCTGCCTGGCCCGAAGTAGATGAATCTGCACTTGTGCAGGATGAAATACAACTTATTGTACAAGTGAATGGTAAATTGCGGGCAAAAATCATGGTGTCCTCTGGCGCAGACCGGAAACAAATTGAGGAATCGGCTATTTTTGATGAAAACGTGCAAAAGTTTATCGCCGAAAGAGAGATCAGAAAAGTAATTGTTGTGCCCGGACGGCTGGTGAATATTGTCGTTTCATAATATGCTAACCATATGAATCACGCCTGTGCATGCTTGCTTATATGAGTTGCCGGGAATACCAGATCTTTTAAATAGATCTCTACTGGAAAAATCAGATGAAACCAACAATGAAACCAGTAAATGGATACCTTGTTTTAATCTTTGTCTTTCTATTGATAGGGCTGAGTGCCTGTGGTTTCCAGCTCAGGGGTACAAATCTACAAGCATTGCAAAATGCTAGCATATTTGTTCAATCTTCAAATGCCAACGTCCTTGCTTCAGAGGTTAAGCGACAACTATTAGATGCAGATATAACTCCAGTCTCTAGTGCATCAGATGCAGATTATATCGTCAACCTGAGCAATGAATCGTTTAACAGAAAGGTTTTATCTGTTTCACCGACCACAGGCAAAGTAGAGGAATATGAAGTTACCTATACCGCGATGCTCAATATTACCGGCCCAGATAAAAGTTCAACAACCGGCGCAAAGCCTGTCTCTGCATCACGTGATTATACCTTTGACGAAGGTTCCGTGTTGGGCAAAATCAAAGAAGAGTCGGTTTTGAAGAAAGATATCGCCAAACAAGTTGCTGCAACTGTCCTCAGACGGCTTAGAGCCGTTATTCAATAATGCAATTAAGGGCAGAACAATTACCTGATGAAATTGAGCGCAAAGGACTTTCCCCGGTTTATCTGATCAGTGGCGATGAGCCACTACAATTAAATGAAGCGACAGATCTCATCAGACTTAAAGCGCGCGAACAAGGCGTAGAAGAACGTGTTTTGCTTGATGTTGCCACTGGCTTTGACTGGTACAGGTTGATCGAGGAAAGTGCCAGCATGTCATTATTCACCAGCAGGCGACTCATTGAATTACGCATGGGATCAAGCAAGCCTGGGCGTGATGGTGGTAAGGTTTTAACAGAATACGCCGAACAACTCTCTCGCGACAATATCTTGCTTATCACCAGTGACAGGCTGGATAAAAGAGTTCAACAAAGCAAGTGGTACAAATCATTGAATAAGGTCGGCGTGACGATACAGGTCTGGCCAATTGATACAGATCGCTTACCCAACTGGATCCGGCAGCGTGTACAAAAATACAATAAACATATTACTGTAGATGCCGCGCAGCTGATTGCTGATCGCGTTGAGGGAAACTTGCTCGCAGCAAGCCAGGAGATTGACAAACTTTGTTTGCTGATCGATCACAACGAAATCACTGCTGACGATGTCATCGCAGCAGTGATCGACAGTGCCCGCTATGATGTCTTCGAATTAACCGAATGTGCCTACGCAAATAATACCAAACGTCTGCTTAGAATATTGAATGGCCTTAAAAGTGAAGGCATGGAACCCATGGCCATATACGGTGCACTGATATGGGATTACCGACGGCTATGCACCATAGCCTACCATTTCGATAATGGATCAACGCTAGAAAAACTATTTGCTGAATATCGGATTTGGGACAACAAACGCAAGCAGGCAATAAAATCTATCTTAAACAGACATAATGTAAAAAAATTATATGAACTATTAAGGCAGGCTAATTCTCTGGATCGAAAAATCAAGAGCGCAGAAAAACATACCGCCTGGGACGCAATATTAACGTTATTACTGGCTTTTTCCGGAGTTAATCTGCCCCAGGGTTAGCCAGGCAGACTAGAATTGGCATGGCTAAAATGGATATCGAACAATACATATTGGAGACAGGTAAACGTGCCAGGAAAGCTTCTCGTATTATAGCAAAAACCGATACCACCACCAAAAATCAGGCTTTGTTGAATATCGCGGACTTGATCATCAAGTCTCAAGAAAAGTTGCTTGAAGCCAATGCACTGGATTTTGCTTCGGGCAAAGCAAATGGATTGGATGCTGCCTTGCTTGACCGATTGGAGTTAACACCGGAGAGGATTAAATCAATGGCGGAAGGACTGCGTCAGATTGCTGAGCTTCCCGATCCCATTGGTGAAATATCGGCCATGGAAGAAAGGCCTACCGGGATTAAGGTCGGGCGTATGCGTGTACCATTAGGTGTTATTGGCATTATTTACGAATCTCGTCCCAATATTACTGCAGATGCGGCGGCACTTTGCCTGAAATCAGGCAATGCCACCATCTTGCGTGGAGGATCCGAAGCCATTAATTCAAACCAGGCCATTGCCGCCTGTATCAAGGAGGGATTACTCTCTTGTGGCCTGCCGGAAGATGCCGCGCAGGTGATTGAGACAACTGACCGTGCCGCTGTAGGTGAATTATTAAAAATGTCTGACTATGTGGATGTCATTATTCCAAGGGGCGGCAAAGGGTTGATAGAACGTGTCAGTAATGAAGCACGCATGCACGTGATTAAACATCTTGATGGTATCTGTCACGTCTACATTGATGATCATGCTAATATAGATAAGGCTATAAAGATTGCATACAACGCTAAGACTCACCGCTATGGAACATGTAATACGATGGAGTGCTTATTGATCGCTGAAAGTATCGCTGAACCAGTTCTGAATAAGCTGGCTCCTTTGTATGAAGATGCCGGCGTAGAAATTAGAGGGTGTGATAAATCACGAAAAATCTTGCCTAACATCAAACAGGCTTCTGATGAAGACTATCATACGGAATATCTGGCGCCCATTATGTCTCTGCGTATCGTCAGCGGGATAGAAGAAGCCATGAACCACATACACGAGTATGGCTCGAATCACACTGACGCCATTGTGACTGAAGACCAAGACAACGCAGACAGGTTCATCCGGGAAGTTGATTCCTCTTCGGTCATGGTCAATGCATCAACCCGCTTTGCTGATGGCTTTGAATATGGTCTGGGAGCAGAGATAGGAATTTCTACTGAT
>CAYRXP010000120.1:4574-5745 GCA_964428145.1 uncultured Enterobacteriaceae bacterium | reverse complement strand
CTGAAAAATTGCGGGGTAAGTTACCATTATTGAGGTTTAGGGTGAAGCTAAAGACGCGAAAAGGTAGAATCATCCTCCGATAAAATATCTGACAGTAATTGGAACGATAAAGAATGACTGATATCACGAGAGAAAGTATAGAAACACAACTGAAAAATTACGTAGAACCCTGTCTGGGACAGGATTTAATAACAGCAAGCGTCATCAAGGGTATTGAGGTAAACAGTGCTGATGTTGATTTGACACTGACATTGGGATTTCCCGCTGACGGGTATCACGCGGTCCTGAAACAGGCGTTGAAGGATGAATTAAGTGCTGTGCCGGGCATCGGTGACGTTTCGATACAGATTGAAACCGATATTACCTCACATTCAGTGCAAAAAGGGGTGCAAATATTACCCGAGATTAAAAATACCATTGCGATTGCCTCGGGCAAGGGCGGGGTCGGTAAGTCAACCACAGCAGTTAATCTGGCACTGGCACTGCAGGCAGAAGGTGCCAACGTCGGCATTCTGGATGCCGATATCTACGGACCAAGCATGCCCAGGATGTTGGGGTGCAGTGGGAAACCGGATTCTTCAGATGGGAAATCCATTGAACCTAAGCTGTCTTACAATATTCAATCTATGTCGATTGGCTATTTGATTGATGAAGAAACGCCGATGATCTGGCGTGGGCCGATGGTTACGGGGGCGCTAGAGCAGTTGTTAGGGGATACCCACTGGAGCGATCTGGATTATCTGATAATTGATCTACCACCGGGTACCGGTGACATTCAATTAACGCTTTGCCAGAAGATTCCTGTGAGTGCGGCCATTATCGTCACCACACCCCAGGATATTGCCTTGTTAGATGCACGCAGAGCACACAATATGTTTGAAAAAGTGGGTGTGCCGGTTTTGGGTATCATTGAAAATATGAGTACGCATATTTGTAGTCAGTGTGGTTATGAGGAACATATCTTTGGCTCTGGTGGCGGAGAACAAATGTCGAAACAATACGGTATAGACCTATTAGGCTCTTTACCTCTGGACATCAAGATTCGAGAAGGGGTAGATCAGGGAAAACCGACCGTTGCGATTGAACCTGATTCGGAAATCTCTTTGCTCTATCGTGAGATTGCCAGAAAGGCTTCGGCAAGACTTTCTCTGCGGGCGAAAGATTATTCAGG
>CAYRXP010000120.1:0-4474 GCA_964428145.1 uncultured Enterobacteriaceae bacterium | reverse complement strand
GTCCGCTGTGCAGCGGAATTCAGAATATTTACCAATATCAATTCAGCCATTGTTGATCCCAAGGATTTTGATTCAGGCAGTTTTGTTGATGTGGACTCAGATGTTTGCATCATTCCTCCCAATTCATTCGCACTGGCAAGAACCGTTGAATACTTTCGCATTCCAAGAAATGTTTTGACTATCTGTCTGGGGAAATCAACCTATGCACGTTGTGGGATCATCGTTAATGTCACACCGCTGGAACCAGAATGGGAAGGTAATGTCACGCTGGAATTTTCTAATACGACGCCATTACCTGCAAAGATATATGCCAATGAAGGTGTTGCACAGATGATCTTTTTTGAATCTGATGAGGTGTGTGAAACCTCGTATAAGGATCGGCAAGGCAAGTATCAGGGACAAACCGGGGTTACATTACCCAAAACCTGATAAAACCATGCCTGATGAGATCATACCTGAGAAAATCATAGTGGTGTTATGAAGTATCTCCCCATATTTCTGGATCTAACTGTTTCACCCTGTCTGGTTGTCGGTGGTGGAACACTGGCTGCGCGCAAGGTGGAGCAATTGCGTAAGGCCAACGCACAAATCACGGTGATCGCGCCGAAACTGTGCCAGGAATTATCAGCACTGGTCGACAAAAAGTCGATTGATTATGTTGCTGGTCATTTCAGCGAAGATAATCTGAAAGACAGGATGTTGGTTATTGCTGCCACCGATGATGCCGTGCTCAATCAGCAGGTATCTGAATTAGCCAAAGAAAGAAACCTGCCCGTCAATGTGGTTGATAACCTTGCACTGTGTAGCTTCATTATGCCATCGGTTGTTGATCGAGATCCGGTGCAAATTGCGATTTCTACAGGAGGGAGTTCCCCCGTTTTGGCGCGTCTATTACGCGCGCGTCTGGAAACGTTGATTCCATCTTCTTATGGCAAACTGGCCGACCTTATGGCGAAATTTCGCCATAAGGTTAAGGCGAAATACCCGGAGATGCAGCGGCGCAGACGTTATTGGGAGGGCATCTTGCAAAGCCCCATTGCTGAAATGATTTACGCCGGTCAGGGAAAATCAGCGTTGGATGCATTGGAAAAAACACTCATTGCGGGTGCTGATGTTATTCATCAAACGGGAGAGGTTTATCTGGTCGGTGCCGGGCCGGGTGATCCTGATCTATTAACCTTTCGTGCATTAAGGTTAATGCAACAGGCAGAAGTTGTTCTTTATGATCGACTGGTTGCCCCTGCGATTGTTGATTTGACCCGCAAAGATGCCGAGCGTATCTATGTGGGTAAGAAACGTGATCAACATGTCTTGCCTCAAACCGAAATTAATCAGCTGTTGGTGGATTTAGCCAAACAGGGAAAACGCGTATTGAGACTTAAGGGAGGAGATCCATTTATCTTCGGACGAGGTGGTGAAGAAATAGAATTACTTTTTGCTGAAAATATCCCGTTTCAGGTGGTCCCCGGGATAACTGCGGCTGCGGGCTGTGCAAGTTACGCTGGTATTCCGTTAACGCACAGAGATTACGCACATACCTGCGTGTTTATTACGGGCCAATTAAAAGACGGCAGTATGGATCTGAACTGGGATACCTTGATACAGCCCAAACAAACCATTGCTGTCTATATGGGTATCGTGGGGCTGGGAGTACTCTGTCAAGGGCTGATTGCGCGTGGCCTACCTGAAACGTTGCCAGCAGCGTTAATACAGCAAGGTACAACACCTCAACAAAAAGTCTATATCGGGGATCTGGCAACCTTGCCAGATATCATACGGAATCATGATATTACACCGCCGACAATTATTATTATTGGTGAAGTCGTTAAATTGCACGAATCCCTTTCATGGTTTGAACCTCAAAATAATGACTAAGCATAATGACTGACCAAGCGTTGCCGCCTAAACCAAGAGAACCGGACTTGTCTGAATGTTGCCAACGTAACTGTGAGAAATGCGTCTTTGTTTATTATGAAAAAGCATTGGATCGTTGGAAAAAGAAAGTTGGGGAGATTAAGGCAGGCTCGACACACTAGTAGTGAGGAGGTTTTGCATCCATGGGATGTTCTGAATCACCTTGCTCTAGCAAGCTGGCATATCGTAAGGCAAGTGATCTAAGAGCTTCATCCAATTGATCCAGTTTTAACTGTTGTGAGTGAACAGTCTTATTGAGTTCCTGGACCAGATCTTCCTGATAGGCAAGTTTTGTTTCAATATCAATGAGTCGTTGATTGTCCATATTTTATCTATTGCCTATTAACTACATTTGCTGAAGCTTGCAGCGCTTCGATACGTTTTTCCAAAGGCGGATGGCTCATGAACAGGCTTTTAAGTCCGCCGCCAATGCCACCTGAAATTCCGAAAGAAGAAAATTCGCCAGGCAGGTCTTGTGGGTTGCTGACCGTTTGTAAGCGTTTTAAAGCTGCAATCATCTTTTGTCTGCCAGCAAGTTCAGCAGCCCCTGCGTCAGCATGAAACTCACGCCAGCGTGAAAACCACATGACGATGGTACTTGCGAGTATAGACAATACAACTTGTGCGATAATGGATGTAATGTAATAGCCGATCCCCATACCACTTCGTGTTTTGAATATGACGCGATCGACAAAAAATCCGATCACACGTGATAGAAAAACAACAAAGGTATTTACTACACCTTGTAACAATCCCATGGTGATCATATCGCCATTACTTATATGGCTAATTTCATGCCCGAGGACTGCTTCAACTTCATCTTTTGTCATGTGCTGAAGTAGTCCCGCACTGACGGCGACAAGGGCATTATTACGATTAATCCCGGTAGCAAAGGCATTGGGTTGTGGAGATTCAAATACCCCAACTTCAGGCATACCGATGCCAGCTTGTTCTGCCTGTCGCTGGACAGTGCTAAGTAACCATTGTTCATCCTGATTACTGGCTTGATCGATCACATGAACGCCCATACTTCTTTTCGCTGACCACTTGGAGATAGCAAGTGAAATAAAGGAACCGCTAAAGCCAATCACAGCAGACATGACTAGCAAGGCATTAAGGTTTAGGTCAACACCGTTATTATCTAATATGCCTTCGATTCCAAAAACTTGGAATACGATACTGATCAAAACTAGTATCGCGGCATTGGTCGCCAGAAAAAGGCCTATACGCATCATGATGTGAATCCTCCAAAGAAAACAATAACAAGAAAAAATGCAGTAATATTTTAGATATAAAATGGGGATAAAGTGCTATCCGGCAGACTCATCTTACATATCGCTATGTCATAGTATATTCTGTTTGTTCGACGCTATCATCCGAAGCCAGATGTTTGAAAGATGACCCTTATAAACTAATGAGTAAAAACACACCTATTCCTCAGGGATTCCTGGGGAATCCGATTCACCTACTTGCATTAGGATTTGGCGCAGGCTGCGTGCCGAAGATGCCAGGAACGGTAGGAACGCTTGTCGGCATATTATTTTATCTGCCGATGGTGTACCTGTCTTGGCCTGTCTATATAGGTGTCACCATTGTTCTGTTTTTGCTTGGTGTTTGGCTGTGTGAAGTGACTGCAAATCATCTAGGTGTGCATGATCATGGCGGGATTGTCTGGGATGAAATCGTTGGTTTTTTAATCACGATGACTGCGGTTCTCCCTGATTGGCGTTTTGTGCTATTAGGCTTTGTTTTATTTCGTTTGTTTGATATCTGGAAACCCTGGCCGATAAATTGGCTGGATCGAAAGGTATCAGGCGGATTAGGTATTATGCTGGATGACCTGGTAGCCGGGATTTATGCCTTAATAATACTTCAATTAACCGCATATTTATTATAGTGTTATGTTTGGTTTAAAAAATATAGTTTAAGTATGGGCTTCAGTCAGAAATTTAATATGCTGATATGTGCAATTTGTGCCTTATTGATGGCGCCGACTGCGCATGCAGATATCTATAAATACACGGACAAACATGGTCGCGTCATACTGACGGACACACCGAAAAATACTAAATACGTCAGGTTGGTAAAAACATGGAAAGGCTGGACACCGTTAAAAACACACACCTCAAGATATAAAAACCTGGATAAAAACAGGAAAAAACATTCTGGTACGATCGATATTATGGCCAGTCGTTACAGGTTGCCGAAGTCACTGATCCATGCAGTCATTACTGCTGAGTCGGCATATGATACTGAAGCTGTTTCTCGTGCAGGTGCTGTTGGTTTGATGCAACTTATGCCCGGAACTGCAAAACGTTATGGTGTCAAAAACAGACGTAACCCGTATGAGAACATAAACGGTGGAACAAAATATCTTCGTGATCTGTTGGTCTTGTATGATAATAATTTAAGATTAGCGCTGGCAGCTTACAATGCAGGTGAGGGTGCAGTTAAGAAATATAACAACAAAATACCGCCTTATAAAGAAACCCAGAATTATGTGAAAAAGGTGATTACCTATTACAACAAATACAAGCAGTCGATGGGTTGATATATACTC
>CAYRXP010000119.1:0-5764 GCA_964428145.1 uncultured Enterobacteriaceae bacterium | reverse complement strand
CCATAGATCCTTCTTTCCATCCGTATCAAAATCCACAGCAAATTCCCGGTAGCTACTGGAAATAAATTGCGGGATCCCCATCGCACCTGCATATGAACCTTTTAATGACAGTGGATCAATATTCTGCTCCCTGGTTAACAGCAAAAACTGCTCTAGCTCGCCACGATAAAAATTAGCACGCTTTGGATAATGAAAAGCGAGTGTCGCCAAAGAATCCATCACTTTGTCTTTACCTTTATATTGGCCGTACTGTGTTTCAACGCCAATGATAGAGATAATAATTTGTGGCGGGATACCATAGACATCTTCTGCTCTATTCAAGGATGCTTCATGCTTTATCCAGAATCTGACACCTTTTTTGATGCGAGTATCTTTTAAAAATATGCGACGATATTTATACCATGCCAAATCTTCAGCGGGTTGTGATATCGCTTGTAAAACTTTATCTGAAAACTTCGTACCACCAAATAATATTCTTAATTCGTTTGTATCAAAACCATGCTTGACCACCATTCTATCAATAAATTGATTTACCTGATCGTAGTCCAACGATTTAGTAAAACCAATACCCGGCGATAACAAAATTAAAAACATACTGCTTCTTAATAAGTGATACACACGTTTTTCCGGTTGAACAAACATATATATTAATTTTATATTTCAGATTGATTTAGCTAGATAGTATTCTTCGGTGTGTATGAATTGACATCAGAATACCGAAAGCCAACATCAATGTGATCATCGATGTGCCACCATGGCTAATTAAAGGCAAAGGCACACCCACTACGGGTAACTGACCTATCACCATACCCATATTGACGAAGATATAGACAAAAAATGTCAGCGTTAGTGCGGCGGCAAGTAATTTTCCGTAAGTTTGTTGTGCATTAACAGCTATATATAAACCACGTGCAATAATGAATAGATAAATACACAGCAGAAGTAGCACACCCATCAGGCCAAACTCTTCACAATAAACAGCAAAAATAAAATCAGTTGAACGCTCTGGTAAAAATTCAAGATGAGATTGCGTACCATTCAACCAGCCTTTACCGTAAATTCCACCTGACCCGATTGCAATCATGGATTGAATGATGTGGTACCCAGCACCTAGTGGATCCTGTTCCGGATTAAACAGGGTTAATACGCGACGTTTCTGATAATCGTGCATGAAATACCAAAGTATCGGCGCGCACATACTGCAGAGAGCACCAAATATCAGAATAAGTTTCCAACGCATTCCGGCGATAAATAATACAGAAAGACCCGCAGTTGCAACCAGTAATGAAGTTCCCAGATCAGGTTGCTTCGCAATTAAAGCGACAGGAATAATTATCATCAATCCGACAATTATTATGTTGCCGAGATTTGGCGGCAATGTTTTGTTAGCAAGGTACCAGGCAACGACCATAGGCACAGACAATTTCATTAGCTCGGAAGGTTGAAATCTGAAAAACCCCATATCCAACCAACGCTGTGCCCCTTTACCAACATGCCCCACCCACAACACCATTACCAGCGTGGCAATGCCGGCGATAAAAAGCCATAGGGACCATCTTTCTATGACAGCTGGGGGTAATTGGGCAATTAAAAACATGCATACGAAAGCTATTCCCATCCGTATCGCCTGCCTGATGATAATACTGAGATCCTCACCACCAGCACTATAGAGTACCATTAGGCCTAAACCACATAACACCAGTAACCCAAAGCATAGGGGCACATCTAGATGAAGACGTTGAGAGAGCGATTGCTGTTCAAAAGGTTTCATTTAAGGTTCCCCGATTCATCCAGCAAATAGTGATCTAGCAACTTTCTCGCAATTGGCGCGGCCGTCGATGATCCGCTGCCGCCATTTTCTACGATGATGGCAAGTGCAATTTTAGGTGCCTCGACCGGAGCAAATGCAATAAATAATGCATGATCACGTAAATGTTCCGGCACTTTATCTTTTTCGTATTTTTCATCCTGGCCGATACCAAAGAGCTGGGAAGTCCCTGTCTTTCCAGCAAACCTGTAGGCAGCATTTGCACCACTACGCCTGGCAGTTCCCCTTGGTCCGTGAACAACATCTTGCATCGCCTGTATCACGAAATCCCAATGCTTCTGTTTATAGCCAGCAACATATGTTGGTGTTGCAACAGGAAGGAGTGTGGATTCTCCTGAAATCGGATCACTAATTTTGTACACCAACCTCGGAAGAACACGTTTCCCATGATTGGCCAAAGCAGCAGTTGCTGTGACGAGTTGTAGCGGGGTCGCCAGAACATAACCCTGGCCGATGCCAGCGATTAGTGTCTCGCCTGGATACCAGGGTTGATTCAATGCACTGCGTTTCCAGTTGATAGAGGGAACCGTTGCAGCTGATTCTCCACCAATGTCAATACCCGTTTTAAGACCAAAGCCAAAATTTGTTAACGCCTTATTCAGTTTGTTGATACCAAGGTCATGTGCCAGTGTATAGAAATAAACATCACAGGATTGCATAATTGCATAATTTAAATCTACATTCCCATGCCCCCCTTTTTTCCAGTCACGATAACGATGATCATGCCCCCTCAATGTATACCAACCCCTACACCAGATCGATTCATCTGTGTTCCTGACACCAAACATAAGTGCGGCGATCCCTAAAAATGGTTTTACAGTTGAACCTGGTGGATATTTACCATTCAGTGCCCTGTTAATGAGTGGAGTATTCCTGGAACTGAGCAGCATTTTATATGATTTGGAATCAATACCGTTCACGAAGGGATTGGGGTCATAGGCAGGTGAACTGACAAATGCCAGGATATCACCATTATCTGGATCCATGGCAACGATAGCCCCACGTTTCCCCTGCATTATTTTTGATGCAGCAGTCTGAAGTGAAAGGTCGAGTGTCAAATAAATATTTTGTCCCGGTTCTGGCGGTGTTCTTTCAAGCACCCGGATGATACGGCCTAGTGCATTTACCTCTACTTGTTGATGACCAATACGCCCATGCAATATACCTTCATAGGCTTTCTCAACACCAAGTTTTCCAATATGGGTCGTCCCCAGATAATCTGACTCATCAATCTTTTGCAGATCTTTCTCATCAATTCGGGCAACATATCCCAATGCATGCACCAAACCTGATTTCTCGGGGTAGTGACGATAAGGACGGGCAATTACCTTAGCGCCGGGGATCTTATGTCGCTCGACAGAGAAACGCGCGACTTCACCCTCTGACAGGTTAAATTTAAGCGGTATGCTTTCAAAACGTCTTTTCTCACGACGTAGCTTTTTAAAGCGGCTTATACTATTTTCATCGATATTAATGAGCCTGGAAAGTTGACCTATCGTCTTATCCAGACTGTCTATTTGTTCCGGAATCAGTTCAAGACTAAAAGATGGTTGGTTATCTGCAAGCAGAACATTGTCTCGGCTGAAAATCAAACCCCGGATCGGCGCAATAGGTAAAACCTTTACCCTGTTACTCTGAGATAAAGTAATAAAGTGGTCATGTCGAATCACTTGTAGATAAAACATACGTGCAACAAGCACCATAACTATCAGAATAATAATTACAACTGCAGAATAAACGCGAAGACGGATGAGCCGTGATTCTTCCTCGGTATCTTTGAGTGTGAAATTTAAACCCATGCCCGATATTGGTTATCAGGTCACGTTATATAGACGGCGGATGTCCCTGAGGATAACAAACAACCATGGCCACAAAACCATACTGCTTATCGCAGGCATCCAATAGGTCCACGTCTTGGGGGGTATTCCCATAATCCCTGTAACCCATGAGGAAATGAGTAAATAAAATATGATGATGAACCCAACCAGACAGGACTGTTGCACCAGTGGGAATAGTCGAAACCGTTTGTGAATCTGAATCACAAAATAAGCAATCATTGCGAGACCCAGAGCATTTTGTCCAAGTAAGGCACCTTGTTGCACATCTAGCAATAGACCCAGACACCATGCAATACCGATACCTATCCTTTCAGGTAGCGCCATACACCAGTATATCAGTACCATCGCGACCCAGGCAGGTCGCCAATCATTGGCCCAATGGGGTAACGGCAAGGCTGTTAACAGGAAGGCTATCAATAAGCTTATGAATAAAATCCTGCCACCTGTATTTTTGTTTAGCATCATTGCCTCGCTGAAACATCCAGATCATCTAATGACGATTCAAAATTTGATGGCAACTCAGGGCTCGATTTTGGCCAGACCAACAGAACCTCTCTACTCTTTTCAAGTTGCGCACTGGGAAGTATGGATACCTTGGCAAAAGGTTCACCCGGAACTCGACTGATATTATAAACAATCCCTACAGGGTAGCCTGATGGAAACCTGCTTCCCAAGCCTGACGACACAACCAGATCTCCTTCTTTGATATCAACGTTATTGGGTAAATGTTCCAGTTGTAAAACATGACTTTGTCCAGTACCAACAGCAACTGATCTTAATCCGTTACGATTGATTTGAACGGGAATTGCATGTATCGGATCAGTCAACAAAAGTACCGTACTGGAAAATGGACCAACATGTACCACCTGCCCCATCACACCATTCGCATCAACAATAGCTTGCCCTTCGTAAACGCCTTCACGCCGGCCTTTATTGATCACGATCTGATGTCTGAATGGTTGTAAATCAACTGCCAGTAATTCTGCAATTAGTACACGCTCATCAAGTTTCTCTGAAGACTTTAGCATTTCTCTGAGACGTTCATTTTCTGCCTCAAGAATTTCAAATTTCTGTACCTTAGAACTGAGTATCAGTTGTTCCTCACGCAATCGAGTATTCTCTTCCACCAGGCCAGCGCGCGTAGTCAAAGACTCTGATGCCCAGTTTATGACTGTAACGGGTAGATTTGCGACGTATTGCAATGGATAAACAAATACAGTTAGTACCGAGCGCACACTCTCCAGATGACCCTGTCGATGATCAACAGTCATCATGATTAATGAGGCCAGAATGAACGCAACAATGCGCACATTGGCGGATGGACCCTTTAGAAACAGCGTGCTTATTGTCTGTCTCCTTTTTTTGTATTAAATCGGGCTATTCAACAGCCAAGATATCGTCACCGTACTCCTCGATCATTTCAAGGTAACGACCACCCCCTCTGGCCACACAAGTCAACGGGTCTTCTGCAATGATTACAGGTAGACCCGTTTCCTCCATCAGGAGTCGATCCATATCACGCAGAAGTGCACCGCCCCCTGTTAGCACAAGACCGACCTCGGCGACGTCAGAGCCAAGTTCCGGCGGTGTCTTTTCCAGCGCATTTTTAACAGTACCCACAATACCGGATAATGGTTCTTGTAAGGCCTCAAGGATTTCGTTGCTATTGAGTGTAAAACTACGTGGGATGCCTTCCGCAAGATTACGACCACGGACCTCCATTTCTTTCACTTCGTTCCCTGGATAGGCACAACCAATTTCGATTTTGATTCGTTCTGCGGTGGCATCGCCAATCAAGCTACCATAATTTCGGCGAATATAATTAATGATCGCTTCATCAAATCTATCCCCCCCGATACGCACTGAATCCGCGTAAACAATGCCATTCAGGGAAATTACTGCGACTTCGGTTGTACCCCCCCCTACATCGAGTATCATGGAACCTCTTGCGTCACTCACTGGCATACCTGCACCAATCGCTGCGGCCATTGGCTCTTGCATTAAGTGGACTTTTCTTGCCCCTGCACCACTGGCAGATTCACGGATGGCACGTCTTTCTACTTGTGTTGAACCACATGGCACACAAACCAGTACCCTG
>CAYRXP010000118.1:0-5786 GCA_964428145.1 uncultured Enterobacteriaceae bacterium | reverse complement strand
AATAGTAAGGTGAGGATGGGTTTGACCAGAGTATCCATTAGTAATAAAAAAATTATCAGTGCCTGCATAATCTGCATAAACATGACGAAACCCTCTGGGGCCGATACCATTGATCCAGTGAGCGCCGTAAATTTTTATTCCCGTTTCCCAAATTGAAAGTCGCCGAGCAGTTGCTTTATCCACTTGTTCGTAATCACCGCTGAATAAGCCCAGTGTTTTGTTAATTCTTGTGTTTAGGGGCTGATATTGGGTGACTAATAAACCCAGAATGAGTACAACAATAGGAATAATTACCAGGAATATTTTCAGGGCCGCTGATCTGTATAGATAAAATAGATATGCGCCATAAAATGTACAGCTGGTAAAAAGCATCATCCACGCAGTTCGTTTCCCGCTGAGTAACACAATGCAGAAAAAGATCAGCAACAACAACCATAGGTATCGATGTCTTGAATGATAACGGCGTACGATTTCAAAATAAACAGGACTCAATATCGCCAAAACATGGCCCAATGTGCCTTTTGGAGAAAAGAGCCCGCCGACAAGATTACCGCGCATAGGGTAACCAAATATATCCACACCAACAATAAATTGAAATAGTGCATCAAGACACCAGAAACTGATAATAATAGCTATACCAAGAACGATATGGTTAAAGGCATCATTTTTTTTCACTTCTTCAATAATAAAAACGGCAGCAAAAAGAAAGCGTAAATAAGGCAATGTTGTTTTTAGTGAGTGGTGTAGATCAAATGCATCTATCAGGGAGAACAACATAGGTAACCATATTGAGAAAAACAAAATATAGATAAAGCGAATTTCTGGAACCCTATGAAAGTCATTGTTTTTAATCAGCCTGTATAGGCCTATGGCTGCCATGATGTAAAAAGGTATGTTGAAGGAAGTTTTTGTTGCAAATAGGAAAGCTGTAGAAAGTATGAGCAACAATGACCAATGAATTTTAATCAGATCAATAAATTTATAAACAGGACTAGTTGTATTCATAGTGTTTTTGTCTGACGCATGGTGATTAACATGGCGTCAAAATCACGATGGTTCAGCAAGGAAAAGTTAAAACAATCGCGATGCAACGCGTGGTATTTATATTTGTAAACCATTTATTTCCCAGGATCTGTTTTTTTTGTCTCTTTTTACGTGACCCTATTTGTCAGGTACGAACGACAGGTAAAAATGTTTGTGACGATGTATCTTCGCAATAAAGCGACAAAGTTTCATTGAGCATCTTTTCAAGCGTAAAGAAATTTTTATCGGGAACTGGCACAGGCTGTTTGTAAAATGAGATAATTTTATCGCAGACGTCGGCCGTATTATTTGGCTCAACACAGCCATGAGGGTACATCTCAGCCAACACTTCGGCTGCGCCCCCATGGTTGTAAGCAATAACAGGCACCCCAAGACATAAAGCTTCCAGAGTGGTTCGGCCAAATGCTTCTGGTTCTTTGGCCAGCGATAAAACGACATTTGATATTGACATTATCTCTTTGATATCATTTCTATGCCCTAAAAAAGTAATTTCATTGTCCAGATCAAGCGATCGTGTCTTCTCTTTTAATTTCTCAAGAAAAGCTATTTTTTGTTTATGGGGTCCGCCGACGATAAGACCATGAATGGGTATGTTCTGTTGCTTAAGATGGGTTAAAATTTTTAGAAAATCTTCGTGGCCTTTCCAGCGAGTTACACGAGCTGGCAGGGTCAAGATAAATTTATCCGAGATTATTGGGTGTTGCTCATGCCAGATCTCCAGCCACTTTTCTTCAGGCTGATAGGCAAAAGGAAATTCTGCTTTAGATACGCCTCTGTGAATAACAGTAATTTTACTTTGATCAACATCAGAATAATTGTCGGTAATATACTTTAAAATAAACCTTGATGTCGCTATTACAACCTGGCCCTTGGTCATTATCTTGCTGTAACGATTAGCGCGATAGGGACCGTGGACAGTGGTGATAAATCGTGGCCTGCATGTCTCATCCATTTTTTTCCAGGCAAGATATGCCAACCACGCAGGAAATCGGGAACGCGCATGAATAATATCTATGTTTTCTTGCCTAAACAGTCTGCGAAGAAAAGGAATATGTCTAAAGGATAAAGGAGATTTACTGCCAACGTTTAGTTGAATATGTTCACTGCCGGAACTGATAAGCTCATCGACCATCTGGCCGCCAGCTGAGATAACTATGGAACGGTGTCCACGTTTAACAAGTTCTTTCGCGACTTCTAGAGTGCCACGCTCAACACCACCGACATTAAGCGCAGGAAGTAATTGAACAACACTCAGGCTTCCAGGTCTAATGTTGCTGTGGCTCATGCTGCAGGGATTTTTATTAGTAGGTTCAGGCTCACAGGGCATATTTAGCTTTAATGCAGCAAACCCATTTCATAGACTTGTTCGGCACAGCGTTTGGCTTCATTCAACAACACAGGAGGGTTAACAAGTTTTCGTCCAAGCAGCCATTTGTTGTAAGGGGTTGCCATGTTGTTTTCGACAAGGCCAGCGAGGTTGTTTGTTAGTTTGTTTGTACCACAGGCAGGCACATCAAGTAAGCCGACCGCAGAGCCAGATGTGAGGGCCTCATATATCATGGAAACGCTGTCCGCGCTTACCCAGACATTTGCGGCAAGATTAAGTCGTCTTGCCACCCAGGCTGTCCCGGTAATTGAATAGTCTTTATATTCTACATTGGGCATTCGTATGGTTGCCAGAGCCTTACTTGTCTCCTCAGGTGTGCGTGCAGAGTCTGATATTTCCCATTTGATATCAGTGTTCGTTTTAAGTATTTCTTTTAGTTGTTGCAGCAGATATTCATTATCCCAATGAAAATGTTTTGAAGGGCCGCCAATTAAAATTAAACCATGGTCACCCATGTGTTCAGTAGAAGGTGTGATGCAATTAATAGCACCTTTGGTGGTGAGAATATTATCAGCTATTTTCGGCTTATCATGTTCAGGAATAAAACAAAAATCAAACCAACTGGCAGGAAAATCTGGTTTCATAATCACAATGGATCTACCCCCGCGCGCACGCTTTGCACAGAGAATAGGCAAATGTGTGTTATGTCCCGCGCCAATAATAATGTCTGGATCGGGCAGCTGTTCTATCGTTGTAAATTTTTTAAAAAGCAGATTTAATATTCCATATTTTCCGTCAGATAGTTCAATATCATGACAATCACATGGTTTAATCATGTTCAACGCCTTAACCAATCCTTTGCTTTGCGTATCGTGGCCCGCTCTGCCATCACTAATCCGCCAGATAACATTGGTGTGTGTGCTTTCGATAGTCACCATCTAACGCGGGCTGCTCGATTATTCATCATCATTCATTTTTTAGTGAGAACGCCGTACCGCAATAAGGGCAGATTGCCTGACCACTTTTCTCAATGGGCAAAAAAACGCGAGGATGCGAATTCCACAGGCTCATTTCTAGTGTTGGACAATGTAATGGCAACTGTGCGCGGCTAATCTCGATTGTACTTCTTTCATTAGGCGTTCCCGCTGCTTGATGCTCGCTCATGGTAATTCTCCTATATGTAACTCAGCCATTCCGGCCTGTCTTCATAACGCCCATGTACCAGGTCAAAATAGGTTTTTTGAAGCATTTCTGTTACTGGCCCACGACATCCTTGACCAATCATACGTCCATCCAGTTCACGAATAGGGGTTACCTCTGCCGCAGTTCCGGTAAAAAATGCTTCATCAGCAATATATACTTCGTCTCTGGTGATTCGCCTTTCACGAACCTCCAGGCCTTTTTCCTTCGCCAGAACAAATATAGTTTCTCGGGTGATCCCTTCCAGCGCGGAAGCCAGATCTGGCGTAAAAAGCGCACCATTGCGCACGATAAAAATGTTTTCGCCGCTGCCTTCCGAGACATATCCCTCATTATCAAGTAACAGGGCTTCGTCATAACCACAGTCCAGGGCCTCCTGCAAAGCCAACATGGAGTTAAGGTAGTTGCCGTTTGCCTTTGCCTTACACATCGTGATATTGACATGGTGGCGGGTGTAAGAAGACGTTCTGACACGAATTCCTTTTTCCAGACCTTCACTCCCAAGATAAGAGCCCCATGACCAGGCAGCAACCATTACGTGAACTTTTAGATTATCAGCACGCAGGCCCATCCCTTCTGAACCATAAAAGCACATCGGGCGTATATAGGCCGAATCAAGTTCATTTTTACTCACCGCTTCCAGACAAGCATTGTTGATGGTCGCTTTATCATACGGCATGGGCATAGCAAGAATATGGGCTGAACGAAACAATCGATCCGTGTGTTCTTGCAAGCGGAATATGGCCGTGCCCTTTTCAGCGTGATAGGCACGGACTCCTTCAAATACGCCCATGCCGTAGTGCAAGGTATGTGTCAGGACGTGGATTTTTGCGTCTCTCCAAGGGACAAACTCCCCATCCATCCAGATCACGCCATCATGATCATCCATTGTCATGGATATCTCCTCATTACTATATTGTCTATTAATCTATATTTTTATTTCGATGCCGTATTGCACCATAAAACCACGATAAGTAACAGAGGCTGTATTTTTTTGATTCTCCCTGTCAGAGTAGGATAAGCTTGGTCTATTGTTAATGATCAGGTTTAAATCGTTATGTCTGAATCAAAAATAAAAGAAATATCTTCGCAGCAAGCATGGGAGATTCTTGAGGATGATCCATTGGCAGTACTGCTGGATGTTCGAACCAGCATGGAATATGAATATGTAGGACACCCCCTTAACGCAATGCATATCCCCTGGATGGATGCGCCGGATTGGAACATCGATGCTGGGTTTGTTGATAAAGTTCGTGAAGCACTGGTAAAGCGATCAGAGCCAGATAAGAATCCGGAATCTATTGTCATATTGGCAATATGTAGAAGTGGCAAGCGATCTAAGGCAGCAGCAGAAGAACTTGCGAACCATGGATTCAATCATCTATATAACATCGAAGATGGTTTTGAAGGTGATATGGACGATAATAAACATAGAAACACAGTTAATGGATGGAGGGCTGCAGATTTGCCCTGGGAGCAATCCTGAGCATTCACATATCGCTAAAAATGTTGTTAGGATCGTGCTGGTAAGTTATGGATAAAATTTTAATTGCGCAGTGTGTCAATTTAGCGCGCAATATCTGGTTCGGAACCAGGTTTGCTTTGTTCGTGCCCACAGGGTTGTGGCAGTTCAGATTAGGTTTTACACAGCTTTGTTTGCTGTTAACATTCTCTTTTCTTCTGTCGTTCACATATGATTTTTTAGACACGTCGCCGACTAATGTTTTCAATATCTATGGCTTAACCTATCAGGCGACGTTGTATCTGTTGTTCTTCATCAGCGTCGTGATAATTGCACAATTAGAAAAAGACATGGCAAGCATTGGTAATGTCATGATTATTTTTCTTGCCTTTGTTCCTTCAGTCTGGGGCATTTATTTGATTGTTGACTGGCTCGCACAGAAACAAACATGGGTTGACTCTGTAGAGACAGGCTGGACTATTTTTATTCTCTATCTTGTGTGGTATCTGGCAATAATATTTCGATGCATACAAAAGTATTATCACGCAACGATTTCCAGGTCTTTATTGTTGGTAACGATATATGGATTGATAAATTTTGTTCCCTTGTTTGGATTACCACAACAACCACTCTGGTATCACGATTACACGATTCAAACAAAGACTACAAAGCCCAAAGTGAATATAAATATTGAAAATACATTCTATCGTCAAGGCGACTTAATCAGGCAGGCAACAGATAGTCTGCTGCCAG
>CAYRXP010000117.1:0-5817 GCA_964428145.1 uncultured Enterobacteriaceae bacterium | reverse complement strand
TGCATTGCTCTACTAAGTTACATCCCTGTAACGATGCATTTTCTGCATACAATCCGTCCATGGATATAAATGACTAGTCCTGCGGCTTTATGTCTTGAATATGACTACTTTCAACTTGCTGAAACCTGCATTTCCAAGTAGTTTGGGTATAAAAACAAGAACATTGGCTGTAAGCACAATAATGACAAATAAAATCGACAAAATCATGTTAGAAAAGGCTGCTTCACAGATGGAAAAATTACAAAGATGACAAGTCACAAAAATAAACCCCAGAAAAACAGACCCCGGAAAAGTAAACCCCAGAAAGATAAACTTTGGGGCGGGCGTTTTTCCGCGTCAACGGACGCCTTTGTTGAACAGTTCACGCAATCTGTTTCCTACGATAAGCGAATTTACCATTATGACATTTTGGGATCGATTGCTCATGTGAGAATGTTGGCCAAGGTCGGCGTACTATCGCGGGAAGAATCTGATCAAATCATTGAAGGTCTGGAATCAATTGAGACAGATATTGCCCGGGGGAATTTCGAATGGGAGACTGCGCTGGAAGATGTTCACATGAATATTGAAACGGCACTGGTTACCCGTATTGGTGATGTTGGCAAAAAACTTCATACTGGGCGTTCACGTAATGACCAGATTGCGACTGATATTCGTCTTTATTTGCGTGATGAAGTGACTGAAATTCAATCCTTGTTAATGAAGCTAATGTCAGCATTACTTGATCTAGCGGAACGTGAGGCTGAAACGATTATGCCCGGGTTTACACACATGCAAACGGCACAACCTGTGACTTTTGGTCACCATATGTTGGCCTGGTTTGAGATGCTCTACAGGGATAGCCAGCGTCTGGCTGATTGTCATGGTCGTATCAATGTCATGCCACTAGGCTCTGCTGCCCTGGCAGGAACCAGCTATCCTATTGACCGTCAATATACCGCTAAATTATTAAATTTTCCTGCAGTGACAAATAATTCTCTGGATGCTGTGAGTGACAGGGATTTTGCAATCGAGTTCAGTAGTTGTGCTGCCTTGATCATGATGCATCTATCACGCTTTTCGGAAGAACTTGTGTTATGGATGTCTCAGCAATTTGGCTTTATTGATTTAGGGGATGCCTGGTGTACAGGATCATCCATCATGCCACAGAAAAAAAATCCGGATATCCCTGAACTTGTTCGGGGAAAAACTGCGCGGGTGTACGGTCATTTGATGGGTTTACTGACATTGATGAAGTCCCAGCCATTGGCCTATAACCGGGATAACCAGGAGGATAAGGAATCCTTGTTTGATGTAATCGATACAGTCAAAGGATGTCTACATGCTTACACAGGGTTGGTGCCTGAAATTGTCGTGAACAAGGAACGTATGCGAAGCGCTGCCATGCAAGGCTTTACGACGGCGACTGATTTGGCAGATTATCTGGTGCGAAAGAATATTGCATTCAGGGATGCACACGCAGTGGTTGGGCAGTCAGTGCAGTACGCTATAGAAGCAGAGAAGGATTTATCCGAATTAACGCTGGACGAGTTAAAGCAATTCAGTGAAGTGATTGAGGATGATGTCTTTGATTTTCTGAGTCTTGAAGGATCTGTCGCGGCACGTGCACATCAGGGAGGCACGGCACCGGAGCAGGTTTATCAGGCCATACACAAGGGGCGCGAACGTCTTAAGTTCGTACTGATAATAGAAGATTAGTCATAGAGAATTAGGCGTAGAGGATTAAAAAGGATGGGTAAATTCATCAAGCTGTTATTGAGCATCACAGTCCTGATTGGATTGTTATTAGGCGTTGTCGTACTTGGCGCTGTCTTGTTCTTTGATCCGAATGATCACAAGGATCGAATCATTGCCAAGGTTGAAGAAGAAACCGGACGTAAACTCAAACTGGAAGGGGATATCAAACTGAGTTATTACCCATGGCTAGGGATCGAAGTCAGTGGCGTGACGTTGGGGAATGCAAAAGGCTTTGGTGATGCCCCATTTTTTCATGCAGATGCAATAGCTTTGCGCATCAAAACAATGCCATTACTGAAAAAGCAATATGAACTGGATACTCTGCGCTTGCATGGTGTCGAGGTTAATCTGGCAAAGAATAAGGAGGGTGTTAGCAACTGGGATGACCTCGTTGGTGAGAAAGATGCTGATGCGGGAAAGCAGGAACCGATACAACTGGCTGCAGTGATATTGGGCGGTGTTGACATTAAGGACACCCGTTTTACCTGGGTTGATCAGACCTCTGGTCAAACATTCAGGATCAGCGATCTGAATACGTCCACTGGCGAACTGATCTTTGGTGAGCCCATTAATATCAAAATGAACTTTAAAGCAGAGTCCAGCCAGCCAGCGATTAAAGCTGATCTACAAATGCAGGGAACGGCAACCTACGATCTTGACGCAGAAACTTATGCATTCAACCCCATTGAGGTCACAGCAAAGCTGGCAGGTGAGAATATCCCTGGTGGAAAGGCAAATCTTAAATTTAATACTGGCGTTGTGTTCAACCTGACAGAAGACACCGCGTCGGTGAATGATTTGACACTCGGTGTTTTGGGGATGTTGGTCAAGGCACAATTAAATGTAGGCAAACTCAAATCAGGTAAGCCGATGGCTGAAGGGGAACTCTCTGTTGTTGGGGAAGATCTGGCCCGCCTTTTTAAGGTCGCCGGGATCGAACCATTAGCAAGCCAGCTCGCCAAGTTGAAAGACAGGTCGTTTGATATACAAACTCGTCTGCATGCTGACCTGGAAAAAGGAAATATTGCCATCTCTGATCTGAAGGCAAAGTTGATTGGGGCTTCTATCACGGGGCAGGTCGAAGCCAGTAAAGTGGAATCTGATAAGCCTGCCCTGAAGGGACAATTGAAGGCATCAGGACCAGACCTGCCGACCTTACTTCAGATAGCCGGTCAATTTGAAGGTGGGGAGGAGCCAAAGCTCAAGAGTTACGGTGAAAAATTATCCAAAGTGTCGGATAAAAGCTTTGATGTTAATGTTGAGTTTGACGCCGATCTTGCCTCTGGCAATATTAAAGTGCCTGCTTTGTCGATGAAGGCCCTCGGGATATCGGTTGATGGTCACTTACAGGCTAATGACATTAACAGTAAGAAAGGAACGATTGATGGTAAATTGTCGATTCATGGTGAAAAGCTTTCAAGTGTCCTTTCTGCATTTGAGCAGGGTGCCCTAGCCAAGACCTTGCGCAAGGTGTCAGTCGAAGTTGGGGTGAATGGAAATCGAAGTGATATCAAGCTCAGTCCATTGGTAGCCCAGGCAATTTTTTCAGGCAAGCAAATCTCCAACTCACCCGTCAAAGTGACGCTAAGTGCCGATACGCACATGAATCTGGATAATCAGACGTTGGTGGTCAAAAAACTGGCACTGACCGGGTTGGGTCTGGATGTTAAGGGCGATCTGAATGTCAGCAAATTTCTGTCAGAAACTCCGAGTATTAACGGTAAGCTAGATGCCAAAGGGAAGGACTTGTCGCTTATCTTCAAAATCATGGGTAATGATGCGTTGGCAAAACAAATCAGCAAGTTGAAGAGCAGATCTTTTTCACTGAAGACGGTGTTTAATGCCGATATGGCAACTGGGAAAATGAAAGTCACCGCGCTGGATGCCAGAATGTTAGATGCTACGATCAAAGGGCAGTTTGCTGCCGAGAACATACAAACCAGTAAACCTGCAGTCAGTGGAGAGTTAACTGCATCCGGTCCGGATCTGCCTACCTTGTTACAAATAGCGGGTCAGTTTGAAGGTGGCGATGATCCAAAACTGGCGACATATGGTAAGCGCTTATCAAAGGCGCCCAACAAGGCCTTTGATATGTCTGCTAAATTTAATGCAGATATGAAGAAAGGCAATATTGATTTACCGGCGTTATCTGTAAAGACACTTGGCTTGACGATGAATGGAAAAGTTATTGCTAAAGATTTAAATAGTAAGAATGGTTATATTGATGGCCAACTCACATTAAATGGAGAGAATTTGTCTGCAGTCCTCGCCGCATTCGATCAGGGTGCACTGGGCAGTGTACTGAAGAAAATCTCAGTGGATATTGGCATTAAAGGCAATAGCAGTGATATCACGGTTAGTCCGTTAAATCTGAAAGTAACGGTTGCCGGTAAGGATATCCCGAATTCACCCGTTGATCTGACGCTAGTGGCAAATACAAAAATAAATCTGGACAAGCAAACGCTCTCAGTCAGCAATCTACGCTTAAATGGACTGGGCCTGGATGTTAAAGCGAACATCAATGCAAAACAAATCAAAGAAAATCTAACATACACTGGCGACCTGGCGGTCACTGAATTTAATCTTCGACAATTCATGAAGCAGATGAAACAGGCCCCCCCGGTGACTGCAGACAAAAAGGTATTGAGGAAAGTGGCCTTGCGGACAAAATACTCAGGGACGACCAGCAGCCTCAGTCTGAACGATCTTTCTTTATTGCTGGATGACACAAAAATGCAAGGCTCACTAGCGGTAAAACATTTTACTCAGCCGACAGTCAATTTTTCTATCAGCATTGATAACATCAATGCTGATCGTTATCTACTTCCTCCTCCAAAGGGTGGAGCTGGAGGAAAGGCACAAAAAGGCTCACCTGATACAGCAGTCGCAGCAACAGCAGCAACAGAATTGCCAGTGGAAACACTAAGGAAAATTAATGGCAAGGGTGAACTGCAAATTGGTAAGTTGGTTTACTCGAACCTCCGTCTGAAAAACATCAAACTGGGTGTCAATGCTAAGGACGGCCTCATCAGGCTGGATCCAATCGCAGCAGATTTATATCAGGGTAAATACCAGGGCACGATTACGCTCGATGCCAGAGGCAAATTACCAGAATTGAAACAGGAGCTTCAATTAACTGGTGTGCAAATTGAACCACTGCAGAAAGATTACGAACAGAAACCAGAAAGCGATCTCGCTGGCGTTGCCAATATCTCTGCGAAGCTATCCTCAAAGGGGGCCAATGCAATTCAACTCAGGAACAATTTGAAAGGCCAGGCCAAATTTGTTGTGACAGAAGGTATTTTACGCGGCATCGATATCAGGAAAACCCTGGAACAGGCCGAGGTGATGCTGGAGAGCAAGCGACTTGGAACAGTGAAGCAGGGTGGCGAGACCCGGTTTGAGCAATTAAAGGGCACGTTGAATATCAAGAATGGTGTGGTTAAAAACAATGACCTGCTAATAACGGCACCTGGTTTCAAGGTTAATGGGGGTGTCAACAAAAAAGATACACTAGGAAATCTACGCAACAATTCCATTAAATATGATCTGAGTGTTGCTGTTGTCGAAGGAGGGACAACACGTGGTGATGCAAATTACAACATCGGCGGTTATGCAATTCCGATCAGGTGCCGTGGTTCGCTAGATGATCTTGCCTCTGCCTGTAAACCTGATTATGGAAAACTTCTGGGTGTGGCTATCAAAAAAGGTCTGTTAGATAAACTGGGAGAATCTATTGGCATAGAACTTCCTGGTCAAAAGCAGTCAACGACGAAGTCAGGGACAAGCTCAGGATCTGGGACAACGACAGAAAAAGATTCTTCTCAGCAGGAAACAACACAGCAGCCGAAAAGCGAACCTAAAAGCATTGAAGACGCACTTAAGGAATCGCTAATAGATTTGCTTCCATTTTAGTTCCAGATTCTGGATAAATGACGTCTATAACATGGGTAACTTTTCCAAGTCTCTTATTTCCTGGCACAAAAAACACGGGCGGCACGATCTACCCTGGCAACGTGAGCAGACGCCCTATCATGTATGGATCTCCGAGATCATGTTGCAACAAACGCAGGTCAGTAC
>CAYRXP010000116.1:0-5838 GCA_964428145.1 uncultured Enterobacteriaceae bacterium | reverse complement strand
TCTTCCATTTAATCGTACCTCCTATTTCCCTATGGTCCTGCTTAGCTCTACAGATTGCTTCCATGTAATCGTACCGACTACTTTCGTATAGGCGTCTCTGTAATCGTACCTTCTCCATCCATTTGAGTGTCCTGGCGGGCCAATTAAAGAGATAGCTGCCCTTTTCCCCTGGCAAAGTTTCCATTACATTAGATAACTCGTGTAATAAACGCCTGGGGTACTATGAACAGTCAAAAACCGGCAATGCTTTTGTACGATGGGGGGTGCGACATCTGCCAGGAATGGGTGGATTATTGGCAGAAACTGACTGGCGACAAGGTTAATTACAGACCTTATCAGGAAGCGGCAGACGATTATCCGGATATTGCGGTTGCAGATCTAGATGTTGCCATCCATTTAATTGAATCCGATGGGACAATCTGCAAAGGTGCCGAGGCGACCTATAGTCTGTACCGGGATATTCATCCACAATCCATCTTGTTGCTTTTTTATCGTTTCCTGCCTGGCTTCGGGTTTTTTAGTGAGCTTTGTTATCGCTTTTTTTCAACACATCGTGGCGTGTTGGCATTCTTTACTCATCTGTTTTGGGGGAGGGACTTTGAACCGCCTCGTTATCAAGTCATCACCTGGCTATTCCTGCGTCTTTTAGGGTTAACCTATCTCGTCGCATTTATCTCATTTGCTGTGCAAGCCAGTGCATTGATTGGGGCTGATGGTGTATTACCGGTGGAATATTATCTTAATGCTATCAAAGAACAATTGGGCACAGATGCTTATACGCGTTTACCCACACTATTCTGGTTTTCTCCTGTTAATGGTTTTATCAAGTTTGTATGTATTGCAGGGATTGTTCTTTCGTTATCGCTGATCACTGGTTTCCTGTTGCGAACCAGTCTTGTCATGCTTTATGTTCTATATCTATCATTGGTACATGGTGGTCAGGTTTTCATGAGCTTCCAGTGGGATTTCTTATTACTGGAATGCGGTTTTCTGGCGATCTTTCTGCCATGGGGATCGACGATCATCGTATGGCTATATCGTTGGCTGATTTTTCGCTTTATGTTCCTTGGTGGTGTTGTCAAAATCGTTAGCGGCGATAAGAGTTGGGATAGTCTAACAGCACTTAGTTATCATTTCGAAACACAGCCGCTGGCTACGCCGCTGTCTTGGTATGTACATCACTTACCGGAATCAGTGTTAATGGCAGGTACCGGGATGACGTTAATCGTCGAGTTGTTGGTTCCATTTCTAATATTTACGCCGCGTCGGTTTCGCCATATTGCTGCATGGTGTTTCCTCATTATCGAGATGTGTATTTTATTGACGGGTAATTATAATTTTTTCAATTTGTTAACTATTTTTATGTGCCTGTTTCTTTTTGATGATGTTGCAGTTAAACGATTGATCCCTGGTCGGATGTTATTAGTGATGTCGAATATCAATTACCCAGTTGCCGGAATTTTTGCTTCGAGTTGCGCACTATTAATGGCATTAACCAGTATCTATATGGGTGCCACGCAAATAACCCGGATCATGGGTGCTGATAGGGGGTTGCAATATTCCGCTGTGTACCGTTTTCTAACTCCGTTCGGTATCGTCAATACTTATGGTCCTTTTGCGATGATGACCAAGGTGCGCAATGAAATCGTGATTGAGGGTAGTGTAGATAAAAATACCTGGCAGGAATACCAGTTTAAATACAAACCCGGGAACCTGGAGAAGTGCCCCGGTTGGGTTGCCCCACATCAACCACGTATTGACTGGCAGATGTGGTTTGCGGCATTGCATAAACCGGAACATGAACGTTGGTTATTTAATCTTTTGGTAAGACTGTTACAAAACAGTGAACCGGTTACAGCGATATTCAACTATAATCCATTTCCGGATGATCCACCTGCGAGTGTTCGTGCACGTTTCTATGAATATACCTTTACAAGTGCTGAGGAGCGCAGGGAAACAGGCCAGTGCTGGAACAGATCACTGGTGGGTGAATACTATCCGCCGATAAGCATAAAGAAGTCTTTTGAATCGATAAATTAATTACGGGTTCATCGAACTAGTAGATAAAAGAGAGATAAAAGGGTCGCATTTGCCCTCCATACAGGCGTCCTTGTTTATTTAGCGTCTGGTCAATGTAGATCTCATAACAGAAATACGACTGCAAGGATGCAGGAGGTACGATTACATGGAAGTAATCGGTAGAGCGAAGCAGGATGCTAGAGTCGAGAACGGCTCAGGAGATAAAGTCGAGCAAGATTCGGGTGGGTTGTTACTAATTATCGTGTTAGATTCTAGGGATGACTATAATTGATCCTTCTATTAAAGAAAATTAAATGGTTGTGAACCATGGATAAATACTCAGGTTACGCTTATTTAGAAAATATTTTCATGACAATGGAAAGTTGGGTGTATGACAACGTATTCATCTATAGCAATCTTATCCAGTTATGTTTGATTGCATTAACACTCCTTGTTTGTTGGTTTTTAACGCCGAGTATAAAAGAATGGCGAGAAAAGGATATTGTAGATAGAAACAGATCGGTATTTCGATTTATACCAACTTCCCTTTATAAACACCAATCTCTCATTGCCTCACTGATACTCCCAACAATTTGGTTGTTGACACTGTCATTATTGTTATTAATTGGTGCTGCTATAGAGACATCTTATCATTTGATAAAAATCGCCGTTAGTCTGTTGGCTGCCTGGGTCATTATTAATCTGACAACGGGGATGCTTAGAAACAAGGCATTATCAAAATTTATTGCGGTCGTTGTCTGGACTGTTGCTGCACTTAATATTTTAAATCTAATCGACCCTGTGACAGGTGTACTGGATGGTATTGGACTCACTGTGGGTGAATTGAGAATATCCGCACTAACCGTGATCGAAGGATTTTTTATACTCATTGTCCTCCTGTGGCTGGCAATTCTTGTTTCACAGTTCATTGATCAGCAGATTAGAAAATCAGCTGATATTACGCCCTCGGTAAAAGTCCTGATTAGTAAACTGATCAAAATTACATTGATCATCATTGCTGTTGTTGTGGCGATTTCCAGTGTGGGGATTGATCTGACTGCCTTTGCTGTATTTGGTGGTGCGGTGGGGATAGGTATTGGGCTCGGTTTGCAGAAATCAATTGCTAATCTCTTCAGTGGTGTGTTGTTATTAATGGATAAGTCTATCAAGCCGGGAGATCTTATTACAGTTGGTGATACGTATGGAACAGTAGAATCATTGAATGCTCGATACGCATCCGTAAAAAGAATGAACGGTACCGAGCACCTGATCCCTAATGAAACTCTGATTAGCCAGGAAGTCATTAATTGGACACATACAGATAAATTAATAAGGCCGGATATTGTCATAGGTGTCCATTATCAATCAGATGTACGAAAAGCAATGGAACTCTGTATCCAATCAGCAACAGAAGCGCAACGTGTGCTCGACACCCCTGAGCCTGAATGCCTTTTAATTGGTTTTGGTGATAACTCAGTGGATTTAAAACTCCGTTTCTGGATCAATGATCCGGAAAGAGGCATTCTTAATGTAAAGAGTGAGATATTACTAAGTATATGGGATAAGTTTCATGAGTATGATATTGAAATACCCTATCCACAAAGAGATTTGCATATTCGATCAAGTGTGGTTGATCTCATCCCTGATGCAAGTAATAAAAAGGTACCTAAGTGATCCTTTTATTTTTTTTAGACTAGTGGCGGTACCATTCCATGATGGAATAGGTAGGCTACGATGTAGGCGATGGGTGCAATGATGAGGAATAATGCGGTTGCGTAGAGTATTGCTAGACGTCCCATCCCTTTCAGCTTACTGAAGTCTGTTATCACGCCAATACTGACGAAGGTCAGCATAAACATCATTTTTCGCATAGGGCTTTGTACAATATCTGCGCCTTCTTTTGCGGCATCAATTTGATCAGGGAACCAGATAGCAATCGCAATATAGGTAAACCATGCGATGAAATAACCAATGACAAACTTCGGAAATCGAAACCAGATCTCCGATAGCTTAATGGTAGTGTTATCTGTTCGTCCTTCAACTTTATACAACCAGATTAATGCAAGTAAGAATGCCCAGACACCGATAAAGACATCGATCCATATCTTGGTCAAAATTGCGGCACTCAATATCCAACCTTCTTCCCATTCCTGACCTGTGTTAGTCAGGTGTTTTGAAACCATTAACTCATCCAGGATTGCTCCTGCAGCGGCATCCGCGCCATCGGTTTTTACTGTCATTCCCAATGCTGCACCATTAACGATGGGTTGATCGGGTGCCATGGCTGTGTACACACCCGGTAACACCACCAATTCAACCATGGCAAAAATGACAATTAACATGGATACCGCAATGGGTATAATAGGTTTTGCACGTATCGCACCGGCGGTTGCAATTGCCGCCGATACACCACAAACTGAAATACCTGAAGATAATACTGCTGCTGCGTCTCTTGGTAGTTTGAAAACACGTCTTGCCAGGGCATAAATAATGGGCCAGAACAACATATAGGCAACAAAGGTTGCTCCAGCACCGGCAAGTGCAAGTTCTACTACAAATCCCGTGGCTTTCATCGACATTAAACCGAGTTTGATACCAAGATAAACAATCGCTGTTTTAATAAACCATTCCGGTTTTGCAGCCTCCTTTAGAAAGTGTGCAAGGCCTTTAAAAACGTTGCCAATCAGCAGACCCACAGCCAGGGCAAGCATGTAGGAGAATCCACCACCCAGTTGTAAACCCCATGACAGATCATAAATCTCAAAATAATTTTTACCTTTTACGACGGCATCGATCGCCTTGAAGTGGGCTTCATGTCCAATCATCCAACACGCCCAGGTTATTAAAAACAGAAGCGTGAATCCTTTTAGAAATTGTTTTACATCAAGCCGTTGATAGTAGGCGCCAATCGATGTTAATCCTGCAAACACAAGATAGGTGATAAACAATGAGAACAGGGGATGGAGTTCACTATAAGATTTACTGGTGGGTTTCAAAAGCTTTGACCATGAAAAATCACCAAGCAGATGAGTCATCTCCCAGGTTTTTAATTTTGTCATCCAGCCTAAAAGATCAATGCCCCAAATCGTCATCAAACCGGCGAAGAACATAATAAGCCCCAGCCACACGGCCCACCAATCCTCGGTGCTTAACATGCCATCAGTCCATTTGCGATTCACGGCACTCATGGCTTAATCCATTTTCCGTTTAATGACTGTGAAGGTGTAATTGAAATAATGGGATTGATATTGATGTAACCACTTGGGAAAGTTATTCATATCGAACTGAAGGATGACGTCAATCGATTCATTATTGATGAACTGGGAATCGATATTGATGGCATTGATAATTTTATCTTCCAGGCAATGAAGATCTTTCCCACTGAACTGGCTATTCAAGCCGTCTGTGATCCAGCTATATCCATCGTGGGATAACGTTAATTCAAGCTGCTTGCGCATAGGCTTTGGCTTTTAAGACAGTAGAAATGTGTTAACCAGCCAGCCAAGTATGATCAGCCCAACGATACCAATACTGAGGCACCATGTAACCAGCGCCGTTTCCCATGATTCCCAGGGTTCGGGATCTGAAAAAAGTGACTCCTGTGAATTTATTTCATTTTCGTTCATAGATTTTTCTCCCTGTCACTCGTGTTTCGAAAAAGCATCCGCTCCTCGGCAACTGCTGGAAAATTAGTTCTAGTTATTTTCAACCGACTACATCCAGATAGGCGTCCTCGGTAACTGCTCGATATTTGCTCGGTAATAGCTCCTGCATTACTCTACTACCTACATCCCTGTAGGCATCCAGGCAATATTCTCG
>CAYRXP010000115.1:0-5888 GCA_964428145.1 uncultured Enterobacteriaceae bacterium | reverse complement strand
AATATACATCCCGGTTGGTTACCGGCTTATCGAGGGGCTATGGCCTATTTCTGGGTGTTGAAAAATGGAAGTGAAAAAGCAGGTGTTAGCATACACTGGATAGACAAAGATATTGATACCGGCGAGTTAGTTTCCCGACGAGAGTTCAAAATTCAAAAGGGAATGACTCAACAAAAGGTGTTGATCTTCACTGCTGTAATAGGCTCGATATTATTACAACGTATTGCTAAATTGTTGTTAACAGGACAAAAGCTCCATGCGATATCTGTTAAGGGTGAACCGGAACAATATTATTCTTTGCCGGGAGAAAAGGAATTCGACGATTACTTTAAACACAGACGCTTTTTTCGTATTCGTGACTTAATAAGCTTTCTGTTACGCAGAAAAAATGAAACATGACGGATATCAATAATTCAATCGATGCCTTATTTAAACCAGGAATATCTGACCGATATTTTGAATTTGCTAATCCTTCTCCCATTTATATCGGTGAAACAAACTTTAATCTATGGAATGCCTGGTGGTTGGCTGAGATTTCGAGGTTAGTTTATCGAGAAGATAAAAATAATGTCTTCGAAGAAAATAATAATATCAGCACTGAAGAAATACTGAATAAAGTTGGAATGGAAAAAATTTGCGAGATCAGTAACGATGAATCATCCACATATGGACTATTAATAAAAGCAGAGGCTTTCAATACAGCATTGCAAACAAAAACGACTAGTTTGGTGCTCGCTTTTCGTGGGACCAATGGATTAGATGACTGGAAGATTAATTTTCGTGCCTATCAGCGACGGTTTAATAACTTGGGAAATGTACACAGCGGATTTCAACAGGCCTTCCTCAGTATTAAAGATGAATTATTAAATCTACAAGTAATCCATGAACATCCTCTTTTTATTACTGGTCATAGTCTGGGGGCAGCGTTGGCAACTTTATGCACAGCCTATTTATCAAATATCGGTATAAATCTGGACGCCTGTTATACCTATGGTTCACCACGTGTTGGTAATGATAAATTTTCAGAAAATCTGTCAGACAACAATATTTACCGGGTCATAAATCATTGTGACATAGTTACAACAGTGCCTTTTGATTTCGCAGCAATTCAATATAGACACACTGGAAAATCCTGTTTTATCGATGCAGACATGAAGATGAGACTAAACATGAGTATTGAAGATATCGAGCAATATCAAAAGGCACAGCTAACAAATGTAGACAAAGCCTTTAACACGGGATTATTACTGGAAAAAATTAAAACCGGTGAAGTAGAGCTCTACTCATTCTTAACGGAACATGCCCCGATTAATTATGTGGCAAAGATAGAACAGAATTTAAAAACTCTGACTTAAAAAAGCCTGACCCCTTTTAAAACCACTATTTAACAGGGTTTCAAATAAATAAGTATTACGCTTGATCTTCCCCCGGATTGCCAGTAATCTCTAGTGAGAACATTTAGAGAACTTATATGCTTACCCCTAAAGAAGAAAAAGTCCTGCAATGCATTACCCGCTATATCGCGATTCAAGGTCATGGGCCTACATTGGATGAGATCGGCTCTGAAGTTGGGATTAATTCCAGAGGCACGATTCATCGCTATGTCAAAGCACTGGAAGAAAAAGGGCATTTACATAGGACCCCTCAATGGCGTGGGATGCGTTTAACGGGAGAAGCCGAAAGACGGTCCAATATGTTGCCTTTTGTTGGTCGTATCTCCGCGGGGAAACCTATCGAAGCCATCACTGATCAGGAAGAGATCAATTTTTCAGAGTTGCTGTTAGGCACTGATCGTTATGTTCTCAAGATTGTTGGAGATTCTATGATCGATGCCGGGATTCATGATGGGGACTACGTTGTTATTAAACATGCGGATTCTGCCAAGACAGGAGATATTGTTGTCGCATTGATTGATCAGAATGATGCCACGCTAAAACGTCTTAAGAAACGTAGAAATGGTGTAGAACTGATCCCTGAAAATACTTCAATGGAGCCGATGTTTTATGAGAATGATCGGGTACAGATACAAGGAGTCTTGGTTGGTCAAGTCAGGCTTTATTAATGGCGCAATCGCAACACTGGTCCAGCATGATCGCATTGGTGGACATGAATGCGTTCTTTGCCTCTGTAGAACAAGCAAATAATCCTCTACTCTCCGGCAAACCCGTTGCTATCACTAATGGATTGGTAGGTACATGTATCATTACTTCATCTTACGAAGCCCGCGCCTTTGGTATTCATACTGGAATGCGATTAAGGGAAGCCAAACAACTTTGTCCTCATCTGATCCAGCGTCCTGCAAACCCGGTACTTTACGCAAAGGTTTCTACCCGCATCATGGAGCGTCTTCATGAGTTCACGCCTGATTTTGAAATCTTCTCGGTAGATGAAGCTTTTCTCGATCTCACCCATTGCCAGAATTTATGGAGTGGCCCTGAAACAGTTGGACGTTTAATGAAGCAAAAGGTTTTTGATTGTTCCGGTGTGCATTGTTCTGTTGGTATCAGTGGCGACAAAACCACGGCCAAATACGCAGCTAAACTACATAAACCGGATGGACTCACACTCATTCCTCCATGGGAAGCCAGAGAGCGACTTGCATCTGTTGCCGTGACTGAACTTTGTGGTGTCAATAAAGGGATTGGTGCCTTCCTTGCAAAACGTGACGCATTTACCTGTGGTGATGTGACACGGTTGCCGATCAGTGTTTTAGCTCAACGCTTCGGTAATCCGGGGCGGCGTATTTGGTATATGTGTCAGGGGGCAGATCCGGATAGGGTAGAGACAAATATTAAAGCACCCAAGTCAATTGGTCACGGTAAAGTTGTCCCGCCTAATACACGAGATAAGAACACAGTCTATATGTACCTCATACACATGGCGGAGAAAGTCGCTGGTCGACTACGCAGCAACGCTATGCAAGCCCAAAAATATTTCATTGGGCTTAAGTGTCAGGATGGTTGGCTTGGAGACAAACTGAAAACAACCTTCCCAACCAATGACAGCAAGCCCATTATCAAACTTTGCAAACGGATCTTATATCATTATTGGCAGGGACAAGGCATATTTCAGGTTCAGGTGACTGCACTAGATCCTCACTCATACAAGGGACAAATTGATTTCTTTGGTGAAGACACATCCAGACGTTATCAATTAAACAGGGCAATGGATTTAATTAATGAACGTTATGGTGAGTTTACCGTTGCGCCTATGCCATTACTGGATCGATCTACCATGCCTAATGTGATTGCACCTGCCTGGAAACCTTATGGTCATCGACAAACCATTCCAGATACTAGACCCAAGCAAGGTACGCAGGCGACTAAGAAGGTATACCGGCTTAATTCTGATTAGGTTACGACAGGATTCATTAATTCCGCACTGTTACTGGAAGGCTTATTAACTTTTGTGCTGACGGGATAAATATCTATCTCTCCTGAATAAGGTGCTAACAATTCTGTTGCGCCTTCATTTAACCATTGGTCATAATTATCACGATCAAGAATGACAGGCATTCGTTCATGTATGGGTGCCATCGCCTCATTGGCTGCCGTTGTAATGATTGTACAACTCTCTATCGTCTTATCATCGCCTTTCCAAACATCCCAAAGCCCAGCAAAGGCAAAGAGTTCTTCATCCATTAGCTTGATGTAATACGGTTGTTTATTGCTTTTTGTCCCTTGCCATTCGTAGAAACCATTGGCGGGGATTAAACAACGCCTGTTTTTGAAGCTATCTCGAAAGAATGGTTTCTCCGATAAAGTTTCTGATCGCGCATTGATTTGCTTGTATTTTTTATCCTTTGCCCAATGAGGAATTAAGCCCCAATGACGTAGCGCTATCACTCGATTTCCCTCATAGCTGTATATAACAGGGACCGAGCTTGATGGAATAACGTTGTAATTGCTTTGTAGCTCAGGCGCACTGCTCAAGTTGAATTGATCAATTATTTTGTTCTTGTCAGACCAGAGAGAGAATCGACCACACATAGCAATAGTATAATACAGATATAGTTTATCGAATGATTGCTATCGCTTCTTAGTTACTGAAATCGAATTTGATGAAGAGTAAACTAAGTTCAAAGGACTAATATAATGAATCGATTTACAGCCATTGCTTTACTCCTGATTGGGCTGCTACTGTTCCTGGGGAGTTGTGCACCGATTGGATATGTCATTTATCACGAGGCGATGATTGATCCCTCCGAAAAAGTTTCTCTCTCTGGGTCTTCTGACGAGTTCACGTTTCAAGCCAGTCCTGGGACAATAGCACGATTTAAAGTCAAAGCAGAGATTACGACATCATCTGTACAAGAAGATCCGGACAGCTTTGATGATGAATATCTTGCTCGTTTTAAATTCCCTATCAGCTATACCATCAGTGATGCCAGTGGTAGTGTTTTGATCAGTGAAGATATTGTGATGGCCTGGAAAGATGGCGGTTCTATTTCTAAAAGCAATGAGAATACTACCAGTACCGGCGGCACCCTGACGGCCTCGACCAGCCTGGATAAATTCACTGTGCCTGCTGATGGTAGTATTAATATTGCCATTGAGATCAGTCCGGATATGACCTATGAAGCCAGTATGGCTTCGCCACAACTGCATTTGTATGAAGGGGCGATCGATGACACCTGGTATATCGTCAGTGGTGTGGTGATGTTTTTTGCGGGTTTCATTCTGGCGATGGTTGGTTTTATCTTTGCTGTAACGAATTCAGTACAAGCGAGTATTCAACCACAGCTTCCCGGGCAGGAGATAGTCGGAGACGCGGGTTCGCGTGACAAAGATATTAATCAACAAGCCATGTTCATTCAGTTATCGGCCTTCGCAGGCTATTTTATTCCACTCGGGAGTATTATTGTCCCCTTAATTCTATGGCAGGTCTGGCGAGAGAAAGATCCTTATCTCGATAAGATGGGACGTGAGGCGGTCAACTTCCAGTTGAGTATGTTGCTCTATTACCTCGTCAGTCTGATATTGTGTGTTGTTCTCATTGGCTTTGTCTTAATCTTCGCCGCCATGATCTTTCATCTAACCTTTATCGTGATTGGCTCTTTACAAACATCCGGTGGGGCCGATTACCGTTACCCGATGATTATTCGTTTTATCAAATCTTAATTCTTGAAGACATGGCGAATCTGAATGATTTACTGGAATTCTATGCACACAATAGATACAATCCCTCGCCTTTAAAGGTTAATGCCTTACTACTATTGTTCCTCAATTACCTATGTTAACCGAAGCAATGAAACAAAATATAACTTCTCTCAGCGTGTCTGAGCTGGAGTCCCTGTGTGAAGAATATCTTGCTGAACATGGTGAACACACAGTAGAGGAATATATTGACGACCTTTATCATCACAACCGCATTACCGTAAACGAATACAAGAATGTCATGGCGCATGAAAAAGTTGAATTAACTTCATTCGTGAACATTAACGATACAAATGATAATGATGAGACAGAATGGAGCAATCTGGCAGACGTTGAAGTAGATAGTGTCAAGACTCCTTGGGCCAATTTCGATGGCGAAGATTACACAATTCTCGAGTCGATAGATAAAGGAGCCATGGGTGAAATTCTACTTGCCAAAGATAATAAGCTTAATCGAAAGGTAGCCTATAAAAGAATTCATCCTCACGTTGCTGACACTCCAAGTTATTTGGGACGGTTTTATCTGGAAGCGCAGGTTACCGCGCAGTTGCAGCATCCGAATATCGTCCCTATCTACGGTTTTACGACAAGTGATCAATCTGTCGGTTATGCCATGAAGCTGATTGATGGCATCACACTAAAAGATCATATCCGTGAAACACAGGATCAATATGATAAAAATGGTGAGCCAGATGAACACCATACGCTACATGCAAGACTCGAACACTTTTT
>CAYRXP010000114.1:0-5915 GCA_964428145.1 uncultured Enterobacteriaceae bacterium | reverse complement strand
TGCCGTAAAACATGCTCTCGATATGATGTACGAGGGAGCTGATATTATTGATGTTGGTGGTGAATCGACAAGACCAGGATCTGAGCGGGTGAATGCTGAAGAGCAAATATTGCGTGTTGCCGATACTATAAAATCAATCAGAGAAATTGCGCTTGAAGAAGTAGAAATTAGTATTGATACCACCCTGTCAAAGGTCGCCGAGGCTGCGATCGATTCTGGGGCATCAATGATTAATGATGTTTCAGCGGGCAATGACGACCCACAGCTATTTGAGTTGGCTGCAGATAGAAATATACCAATGATATTAATGCATATGCAAGGCATCCCACAAACGATGCAGATTAACCCTGTGTATGACGACGTGGTGGAAGATATACGAGCTTACTTATTGGAAAGAGTAGAAGAAGCGATCGCCGCAGGTATAAAGGAAGATAATATAGCGATCGATCCTGGTATCGGTTTTGGGAAGACACAAGAGCATAATATACAATTAATGTCCAAGCTGGATCGTTTCGTTGATACTGGATTGACAGTGTTGTTAGGTGCTAGCCGAAAACGTTTTATGGCTGCGATATGCGAAGGTGTAGAGTCCAATGAACTCGTTGGTGCCACCTGTGCTACAACGGTTGCTGGTGTCAATGCAGGAGTACAAATGTTCAGGGTGCATGACGTGCGACCGAACAGACAGGCTGCCGATGTTGCCTGGGCGATAAAAAATGAAGTGTGATTAAACTAGTTCAGCTTCACTTTTACTCTTAATAATCTTCTTGGAATTTTTCATATTACGGAAAACCAAGGGCTGTTCTTTTACACCCATGCTTTTTTCTTTGGCCGCAATTTTCCCGATTCGTTCAACATCATCAAGCAGTTCCTGATGATGCGGCGATTTATCGCAAACGGGATCTGCATTTCTTGCATCACCCGTGAGCATATAGGCCTGGCAACGACAGCCGCCAAGGTCTTTTTCTTTTTCCGGGCATGAGCGGCAAGGTTCTTTCATCCAGTCCAGGCCACGAAATTTATTGAAATCAGGAGAATCGTTCCAGATCCATTCAATGCTGTGATCACGTACATTTGGAAATTCAAGACCGGGTAATTGACCCGCGGCATGGCAGGGGAGCGCAGAGCCGTCAGGTGCAATCGTTAAAAAGATATTGCCCCAACCATTCATGCATTTTTTGGGTCTGTTCTCAAAATAATCGGGGATAACGTAGATGATCTTCGATTTGCCTTTCATTTTTTCCTGGTATTCCATTGCAACTTTTTCTGCATTATCAAGCTGCTCTTTTGTGGGTAGTAATTGATCAACATTTACTCTTGACCATCCATAGTATTGGGTACTTGCCAGTTCCACGTAATCAGCTTTGAGTTCTACCGTCATATCCAGAATATCCCGGATCTGATCAATATTTTTTCGATGCAACACAATATTCAGAACCATTGGGTATTCGTATTTTTTTACGACCCTGGCCATTTCATATTTATGTTGAAAGCTTTTTGTTCCCCCAAGAAAATTATTGAGTTCCTCATTACTGGCCTGAAAACTGATTTGAATATGATCAAGACCTGCTTCCTTGAATGCCTTGACGCGATTTTCATCCATGCCGACACCCGAGGTAATCAAATTAGTGTAGTAGCCTAGTCTTCTTGCTTCAGCAATTAATTCTTCAAGATCCTTACGTACCAGCGGCTCTCCTCCGGAGAAGCCAAGTTGGGCAGCGCCCATTTTACGAGCCTGTTGCATGACCCTAAACCAGTCTTCTGTGGACAACTCGTTATCATACTTGGCAATATCAAGTGGATTTGAACAATATGGACACTGCAATGGGCAACGATAGGTTAGCTCAGCGAGTATCCATAAGGGGGGGGTCAGGTTTGTTTGACTATTATTTTGCAATGATCCAGCCGTTGCCATGAGCAGCCTCCAGGAAATTAAATACATCATTTTTAAGATCTGCAACTTGAAACTGCTGTTGCAAATCATTCAAAATAGTTTTGACATCATTTTCACCAGTACAACGTTTCATAATTTCACCCGCACTGCTACTCAGTTTCACCATTCCTTCTGGATAGAGTATAACGTAACAATCCTGCACTTTTTCCCATTGAAAGCGAAATGTCGGTGCTAATGTAGGAATACTATTTTCGTTAAAAGGATGAGCCATCAATGAACTCTCAACAATTATGGTAAGGTGGCTTTTTTTCTATATAGGCCATCCACATACAATCAAGCATAGTCCATAGAATATCCAGTTTGAACTGTAGAATACCCAGCATCCTTTCTTGATCTTCTCTGGTTTTATAATAATCAAGTGTGATATCGAGTCCATGCTGTACGTCACGTCTTGCTTCACTGAGGCGTTTGCGAAAATAGTTATAACCTTTGTCGTCAATCCATGGATAATGTTCAGGCCATTTATCCAGGCGTTTTTGATGAATCTTCGGCGCAAAAAGTTCGGTGAGTGATGAGCTCGCTGCCTCTTCCCAGGGGGCTCTACGAGCAAAATTCAGGTAGGCATCAATCGCAAAACGAACTCCTGGGAGTACATGTTCGTATGAGATAAGTTCTTCACGTGTGAGGCCGACAGCCTCACCTAATTGCAACCAGGCTTCAATGCCTCCGTCTTCACCTTCTTCGCCATCGTGATCAATAATTCTTTTCACCCATTTTCGTCTCGCATCTCTGTCAGGACAGTTCGCCATGATTGCCGCGTCTTTAATGGGGATTGTCGTTTGATAATAAAAACGATTGGCCACCCAGCCTTGTATGGCTGGTTTATCAAGTTTTCCAGTATCCATTAGAATATGGAATTCGTGATTGATATGGTAGTACTTTTCCTTATCGCGGAGTTTTTGTTCAAACTCCTCCCGCGTCCAGGGTATTTGTTCAGATATCTTTTTTTCGGCACTCATACAATCATTTCCTCAAGACTTATATAATTATGTCCATACCATCGTAGGACACCTCAATTCCGGCATCGTTTAATATCTGTCGTTCCTCGGATTCTTCGTCGAGGATAGGGTTTGTGTTATTAATATGGATCAGAATTTTTCTGGGTTTATCAAGTGAGATCAATGTGTCCTTGATGCCGCCTTTGCTAGATTGATCCAGGTGTCCCATTTCGCTGGCCAGTTTATCACTGATGCCGTGCCTGGACATTTCATCATCAGTCCAAACCGTGCCATCAATCAGGACGACGTCGGCATTTTTCATGTATTCATAAACATGGTCTTCTATCACGCCCAGACCGGGCGCGTAGAAAAGATTTTTACCTGTGGAGCTGTCTTCTACTTTAAACCCGATGTTATCACCTGGAACAGTATTGTGGCGATGAGGAGAGTAGGGCGGTGCCTCACTTTTTAATGGTACTGCCGTGAAGATCAGGTTATCTGCCTTTGGAATGGTGAATGAGGATTGATCTGTGCTGATTTCATGCCAGTTCACACCACGAAAATGGCCGAGGATATTGAAGATTGGATATCCAGTCGTCATATCCTCATAAACACTGGTCGTGCAATAGACATCCCAGGGTTTATCGTGTTCCCTGAGGATGATCAGTCCTGTGGTATGGTCAATCTGGCCATCACACAAAACAATAGAGCAGATTCCTGTGTCTCTTACTTTCCGTGCCGGTTGCAGGGGAGGAAAAGATTCTATTTGTGCACGAATATCAGGAGAAGCGTTAAACAACACCCAATCCGTGCCGTTACCACTGATAGTGATGGATGATTGAGTACGTGCTGAACTTTTGATGGTGCCCTTGCGAAGGCGGGCGCAATTGTCACAATTACAATTCCACTGGGGGAAACCACCACCAGCACCCGTGCCTAATAGATGTATGTGCATATGTATTTATCTTGATTCAAGAATTGTTTTTATATGTGCGAAAAACATGCCACTTTATGTAAAGCTAAAGTGTATTATAAAATAGTCTTAAATTAGTAAATAAAACAGAAAGATAATATAGTTATATGATATTAATTCTAGATATATATTATGCTCTATTTATGAATAATAGTTTGAAACCGGCTAGCAAAGACCGATGGGTCTGGTCGTAATGAACCAATATTATCAAGTCAAATTGGACGACGTGAACGTATAATAGGAATCATGAGCGAACCCCAGGAACATCTGCATTTTTTGACCGGAAAATTGGCTGAAAAACGGTTGCATAGAATACTCGAGAGCATGCAGCCGACCGATTTCACCTATGAAGTCGAAAACATAGGCGTTAATGTCGCAGCGTTAATGACGGCAAAGATGATAAAACGTCGATTAACCATGCTGGTTAGTCCGGACAAAGTCATTGTTCCAGGTTTATGTCGAGGGGATTTGGCGGCTGTCAGTGAATATTTCAAGGTGCCATTTATTCATGGGCCAATTGATCTTAAAGATATGCCGTCATTCTTCGGTCATGACTGTAAGATTCCAGATTTAAGCCGGCATAATGTACTGATATTTGCAGAAATCGTTGATGCGCCCGATCTTGCGGTCGAGGATATTGTTGCGCGCGCTAGAAAATATCAGCGAGATGGCGCAGATGTCATTGATGTCGGTTGCTTGCCTGATACGCCCTTTCCTCATCTGGAAGAAAGTGTTGAAGCTTTGCATGAGGCAGGGTTCAAAGTCAGTGTCGATTCATTAGAAGATAATGATCTGTTACGTGGAGGTCAGGCAGGTGCAGATTATTTGCTGAGTCTTAGTGAGAGCACACTCTGGATTGCCGATGAGGTTGCGTCAATTCCCGTATTGATTCCTGATAAACATGGTGACATGGATTCCATGTATCGTGTGATAGAAAAATTTGCTGAAAAGGACAGGCCTTTTTATGCAGATTGTATTCTTGATCCGATACATTTTGGTTTTACAGAATCTTTGGTGCGCTATCGTAATCTGAGACAACAATGCCCGGATATCGAGATGATGATGGGGATAGGTAACCTGACTGAACTCACAGAAGCTGATACCACGGGGATTAACGCGACCCTTTTTGGGATTGTTTCTGAATTAGGTATTAACGCTATTCTGGCAACGGAAGTCAGCCCGCATGCACGTGCCGCAGTAAGAGAAGCAGATTTTGCAAGAAGGATGATGTATGCCGCCAAGCAGGAAGGTAGTTTGCCTAAAGGTCTGGATGCATCACTGCTAACAACGCATGCACGAATGCCGTTTCCTTATACGGCAGAAGAGATTGAAGAACTGGCATCGGAAATAAAAGATCCCAGCTATCGTGTGCAAGTGAGTGAAGCTGGTATTCATGTATACAATAGAGATGGCATAATAAATGCTCGGAATCCTTTTGAAATATTTTCGGAACTTGATTTAATACAGGAAGACGCACCTCATGCATTTTATATGGGCGTGGAATTAGCCCGAGCACAAATTGCCTGGCAGTTAGGTAAACGCTATATGCAGGATGAGGAACTGGAATGGGGTGTCGCCACTGAGCCCGATGAAACTTCTGATTCAGAAGAACAATCCAGAGTGGCGCATGCCCTAAAAGAGGGAAAGCAAGAAGGAAAGAAAAAAGGCCAAAAGAAAAGCAAGAGTAGTACAGAATATAAAACTGCTGGTTCAACGTTACGGGCAAGCAAAAGGAATAAAGCGATAAAAAGTAAGGCCAAAAAGAAAACAGCCAAAAAGAAAGCCCAGAAAAAGACTAAGAGAAAGACCAAGAAAAAGCCATAAGAAAAAAACAAATTCACTAATGATGATCAACGAAACAATTATTACGACATTAAACGAAGATGGCTCGGTTCATATTGCGCCCATGGGCGTGAGACGTGAAGATGATTATTTTGTCATTGCACCATTCAAACCCTCAACAACGTTACAAAATTTGGAAAGAAGTGGTCAGGCCGTAATTAATATGACAGATGATGTGCGTATATTCGCAGGCTGTCTCACGGGCCAT